>JAZUMM010000185.1:0-7457 GCA_045603625.1 Acutalibacteraceae bacterium
AACATATCAACCTTTTTCATATAGTCATAGGTTTTTGCTGCTGCTTCGTCTGTAATCTGGAAGCCTCTGGGATCGTAGCACTTATAACCATTATACTTTGAAGGATTATGGCTTGCAGTAAGCACAATACCTGAAGAACAGCCTAATCTTCTTACTGCGAAGGAAAGCATTGGTGTTGGCATAAGCTCAGGATAAATATATACTTTTATTCCGTTTGCGGCAAGAACACCTGCTGCACATTCTGCAAAAACATCTGATTTAATACGAGAATCGTATGCAATAGCAACAGATGGTTCATCAAAAGTTTCGTTAAGATAATCTGCAAGACCTTGTGTTGCCTGTGCAACGGTATAAACATTCATTCTGTTTGTACCTGCACCGATTACGCCACGTAAACCGCCTGTTCCGAATTCAAGATTTTTATAAAAGCGGTCAAGGATTTCATCTTCCTTGCCGTCAATTGACAATAACTCATCCTGCAAATCCTTATCAAGAACTGCTTTTTCTCTCCAGATTTTGTAAAGAGCGTTTATATCGTTCATATAGAACATCCTTTCAAAATAATTCTTTTAAAATTATACCACCTAAAAATGATAAAATCAATTATCTGATAAAATTAGTTCTGATTTTTGCTTCTGACTCCGGACGGAAAATGCCGTTTTGCTTACCGTTATCAATACACTTAATAAGCCACGCCATATTTCTGCCTAAGATACGCATAATCTGCATACCCTCTTCATCCTTTAATACATCTTCAGCCTTTGCACCGTGAACCATATTCCAATAGCCTGAAGAAACAACAGGCATATTACTGATTGTAAAATATTTATTCAAAACATCTAATGCGGCAGTTGAGCCTGCACGACGGCAGCTTACAATAGCTGCACCCGGTTTGTAACGGAAGCTTGCAGAGCCTGAATAAAAAGCCCTGTCAAGTACGGCACATATTGTTCCTGACGGTGCGGCATAATGAACTGCAGAACCAAAAATGAATCCGTCTGCTTCTTTTGCTTTTGCAACAAGCTCATTTACAACATCATCGTCAAAAACACAACCGTTACCTGTGGCACATCCGCCACAACCAATACAACCCCTGACTTGTTTTTTACCAAGCCAGAAAATTTCTGTTTGTATACCTTCGTTTATAAGCTCCTTCTCAATTTCGCAAAGAGCAGTATAAGTACAGCCTTTTTCGTGCGGAGCACCGTTTACTAATAAAACCTTCATACTAATCTCCTATACATTCCAAAATTTGATTTGGATAATCTACCAAATAATCAGGATTAAGGCGTTTTAAATATTCCTTATCTCTGAAGCCCCATGTTACACACATACAGCTTATTTTTGCATTTCGTGCAGTTTCAATATCTACATCAGAATCACCTATGTAAAGACAATCCTGCAGCTCAACACCAAGGTATTTTGCCGCAGTATAAACAGAATCGGGACAAGGCTTTCTTTTAATGCCCTGTTTTTCACCTGTGGCAAAATGGAACATACCGTCAAAATACGTTTTTATTAAGATTTGTACGGCAAAATCTGCTTTATTGGAAACTACTCCGAGAAGCACGCCCTTTGACCTAAGCTGAGAAAGAACGTCGTAAATACCGTCATACGCCTTTGTATTGCAAGCTGAATTAAGACTGTAATGCTCCTTAAAATCTGCAAAAACACAGTCGGTAATGCTTACAGGAGTACCGTTGGGAACACTACGTTCAACAAGTAGGCGTATACCGTTACCTACAAAAGAACGTATTTCTTCTGTTGTTCTTTTAGGAAGATTATTTTTTGAAAGTGCAAAATTCACACTATTTTTTAAATCCTCAAGAGTGTCAAGAATTGTTCCGTCAAGGTCAAATATAAGGGCTTTATACTTCATTCTCAGGACACTCCAAATCAACAATAGTATATTCCCTTCCGAGAGCAGGAAGAACCTTTTCTTTTAAATCTTTTGTAAGAAAACGTACCGTTGCAGAATTCACGCAAGGGTGACAACCAAAATATTCTTCTTTAAAAACATTCTTTTCTATAAGCAATTCAATTTGCTTTTCTTTATCATACATCAAAGCTAAAACAGTTAAAGAGCCCGGTGTAACGTTAAGCATTTTTTCCATTTGCTCGCCACTTGCAAAAGAAAGACGGGCAGAATTAATCTGTGCAGAAAGATACTTTGTTTTAAAAACCATATCACCGGGAATGAGTAGCATATAAAACTTTGTTTGCTGACGATTGCAAAGAAGAAGATTTTTGCAAATTTTAGCATCAATAACCTTTTCTATTTCCTCGCAAAGCTCTATTGTGTGAGCTTCATCGTGCTCTGCCCTTATATATTCTATGCCGTTTTGCTCAAGAAAAAGATAACTATCCATTTCTTTTTCTGTTTTTGTTGATTGTGGATGAACGGAATACGTTTGTGGATTAATATACATAAATTGACCTCAATTATATTAAAAAGGGAGTACAAAAGTTATACACTCTGATACTCCCGATTTATTTTTATTTTACACGCTTCATAATATCTGCAACATTCTCTGCAATAGCTTCATTTGTAAGATAGCCGAGAGAGTTTGTTTCATGGTAGTGCCTTCTGTCGAAAACATCTCTACCCTGTTCAATATATGGTTGTGTTTCGTGAAGAATATAGTCGTTAGGAGCAACACAATAACCTGTCATATCGTTTGCAACACAATATACAAGAAGCTCCTTATCACCAACAATATCAATAATTGGTGTCGGGTTAATGCTGTTTGGATTACCTGTTGCTGATTTATCTGCATCAGGTGAGCCACCGTAAACAACCTCTGTAAACGGTTCACCCGGAAGCATAAGAATTTGTTGTGTACCAAGTTTTATGTAAACCATTTCTGTTTGAAGGGCAAGATTAAGCTCGCCTTTATCACTTGGATAACGCTGACCTGAACAAGCACCAATTGTAACCATAAGAGCAAGAAGACCATTATCAACAGGTGAATAATACTTTTGCTGTAAAACTGTAATTTCAACAGGCATTTCTTTATCATCTGCAATTTCAAGAGCCGCTTTACCTAAGGTTTCACCCTGTGTCTGAGTTCTTTCCCAAACATCGTCTGAGTAGTCACCAGGGTCAACACCACCAATTGCACCCGGTCCGAAAAGCACCTGTGCATCTTTAGCATCAGATATTGTTTTTCTGAGCCAATACGGATAATCAGCACTTACAGTTCTGTTACCGCCACCCAATGTATTAGGATGAGCCGCAAAGTTAATAAACCATGTTTCTGTGCTGCCGTCTTCAGGTACAAAACGTGTTCTTGTAAGAACATCATGAAGTATAACAGGTTCCCTTTTATCAAGCTGTGCACTTGGTACGTGTGTTTTGCCGATATAGAGCTTACCTGCTTTACGGTTGGCATAGCATTCCCTTGTAACCTCTTCAAGAGTTTTAAGAAGAAGGTCCATATACTCCTTATCTTTACCTGACTGAAGCTTATAAAGCTGACCCCAATAGCCTACTGTATCGAAGCCTGCATGAGTATGCGAGCATGAAAGGAAAACGCCTGCACACTTACTTTCTTGCATAAAGTCCTTGAGATTATTACGCACGATATTAAGCTCAAAGTTTGTAAGACCGATAATATCTGCAGCGATATGAACGTAACCGCCGTTATCATCTGCACCGATCCACATTGCACTTACTGTAATAGGGTCATGAATACTATCAATAACGTGACCCATACCGTGACCTGCAATCCAATATTTTTTTGCATTAATATCCTTCGGCATGCAGACCTTAGAAGCATAACCGCAAACATATTTTTCACCGGTAATTACTGTTGGCTCCGGACGCGGAAGAGCAGGTGCTTCACCCATTTTTCTTCTAAGCTTTTTGCCGTTTTTTCTACCAATAAAACGAACTGCCTTTGCAGCAAATTCATTAACACCCATATAAATACCTCCTTTGGTAGTATACCTTTACACTTATATTTTACCAATAATTACATATAAAGTCAACGAAATTACTAAGGAAATACAAGATTAACAAATTGTTAAAAATCAGAAATTGGTACCGTTCCAGCCCCAATCACTATAACCTGTATACTTAACATACACTCTATCGGGTGAAATACCTAATTCCTCAGATAAAATATTGCATATTTCAGCAGTCATTTTTGCACTTGCCTGTGAATTGACAGCTCCAAGAAGCTCAACATCAAGAATTGCGCTATCTGAAGAATCATCACCCCTGAACCATAATTTTACGTTATCTTCAATACCTACCATAAGATATGCTTCGCTTTTACCGGGAAAGCACTCAATAGCTTTACCGAAAGCAGCTTTAAGGTTCTGACAATTTTCTTTTGAAAGAGATTTTGTTGTTTTTAAATTAATGTATGGCATAAAATAACCTCCGAATATTTATTATTTTTTATTCTATCATACAAAAAAAGAAAAATAAAGATTTTTAATAGAATTGAAGATATTTTATTGCCATATAAGAGTATATTGACGCTCCTATGGGCAAAACCGCTTCATCAAAGGTAACAAGCGGATGATGCAGAGAATAATTGTAGCCTTTTTTCTTTTCACCTGCAGACAAAGCTACCATCACAGCAGGAACCTTATGAGAAATATATGAAAAATCTTCAGAGCCGTTCAATGAATTATCCTTAAACTCAGCCGAGTTCATTACCTTTTCTTTCCCCAATAATTCATTCAAAGCCTTTTCTGTAAATTGCGACAATTCACCATCGTTAACTAACGTAGGACAACCGTTTTCAATTGTTACATCTGCTTTACCTCTGTACCCTTTTGCAACAGATTCGGAAATTTCTGTTACTCTCTTTTTCATTGTTTCGCGAAGCTCATCGGAAAATGAACGTAAAGTACCCTGCATTGAAACTGTATCTGCTATAACGTTACTTGCAACGCCTCCACGAATACAACCTATTGTAAGAACCGCCTTATCCTGCATCCCCATTTCTCTTGAAGAAATCTCCTGTAAAGCAAGTACAATATGAGATGCAATAACCAAAGCATCAACTCCCAAATGAGGACTTGAGCCGTGACAACTTTTTCCATGAACATTAATAGTAAAATAATCTGCCGCAGGTGCACTGACACCCTCAGAGGATACAATAACCGTACCTGATTCAAAAGGCACACCAGACAACACATGAAGCATAAATGCACCGTCAACATCAGGTGCACAAAGTACACCGTTTTCTATCATATTACCTGCACCCGCCAACACCTCTTCCGCAGGTTGAAACATTAATTTAACCTGACCCTGCAATTCATCTTCAAAACTTTTTAATATTTTCGCGGCACCCAAAAGCATTGCAGTATGCAAATCGTGACCGCAGGCGTGCATATTTCCGTTTTTGCCGGCATATTGAAGATTTGTTTTTTCTTCCATGGGCAAAGCATCCATATCGGCGCGTAAAAGAATTGTTTTGCCTTCCTTTTTTCCGATAACACAAACTATTCCGTTTTTTCCGCAATCTGTAAATTGGCAACCGTATTCAGTTAATTTCTGTTTAACAAAAGCTACCGTTTTTGTTAAATCAAAGCCTGTTTCTGCATTTTCGTGAAGATAACGTCGTACATTAATTAACTCATTTTTCATTTCTTCAGACATTTCTGTTATTTTTTTATTCATTTTAAATCACCGTTAATAATTATTCCCAAAAATGAACAAAAAAATAAAAGAGTTAACCGATAAAACCGATTAACCCTTAAATTTAATATTATTCATCTGAAAGATTCCAATTTACATTACCTTGTGAATCTGTAACATTACCTGTTCCCTTTTCAACGTAAACGTCAAAAACATATTTGTTTGGTGAACCGCCTGCATTAGAGCGTAAAATAAATGTGTAGCCTGTTGCAGTTTCTTTAGTTTCACTATCTTTAATAAACAAAGACCCTTCAGGATAACCCATATAGCTTGTGTAGAACTTGACTACCTTATCTGAAACATTTTCAGGCTCCTGAACAAGTGGTAAGGTTTCAGGCTCGGTAGATGCTTCCTCAGTTGTTGAGGATGACTCTTCTGTCTGAGCCGGCTCAGAAGCATTACCTGACTGGGAATGTGAATCATTACCATCATCATCTTCATTGTTATTACCACTATCAACGTTATTATCGTCATAATAACCGTCTGCAGTCTGATTAGTAATTTGTTGTGTTGAATCACCTGAAATCTCATCGGACGGCTCCTTATTTTTACCGGCTTCAACTGCAAAAATTGCAATAACACCAATAATTATAACAAGCATCACAATAAGAACAATATTGTTATTATTTTTCTTTTTTCTTCTGCGTCTTTTTGTGTTTGCCATAATATCACCTTCTATGCTGTTATTATAACATAAATCTGTTATATGTGCAACTAAAATAAGAAAGCGTTGCATTCAGGGAATGCTACGCTTTCTTGTTATTTTGTTATTTTTAATAATTTAAGACCGTGCTTTACATAGTTTTTGAGCACAACAGGATTTGAAATACAGGAACTGAGCTTTTTCAAAATATACTTTGGTCTTAAATAGAACTTAAGTAAATATTTTTTTCTCAATTCAATTATTCTTTCAACAGGCACATATTTTGTTCCCGATGTATTTGGCGAAAAATAATCGTTACCCCAAGCCTCACCTGAAACTGTATTATACTCTAAGCATTGTTTATACAGCTCTGTGCCGTAATAAGGCATGGCAATGTGCACCTCTATAAAATCAGGGTCAACGGAAAACATAAATTTCAAGGTATTTAAAATGTCCTCCTCTGTTTCCCAAGGAAAACCAATCATAAAAAAGCCGAAAATCGGTAAGCCTGCTTTTTTTGCCATTTTTGCAGCATTAAGATTATCTTCCCTTGTTGTACCCTTTTTTATTTTTAAAAGTGTTTCATCACTACCGCTTTCAAAGCCGATTGCTAACATAAAGCACCCTGCTTTTTTTAATTTTACAAACAAGTTCTCGTTAATAGGCTTAACCCTTGAGTTAACTGTAAAATTAATTTTACCATACAGTTCTGACGAAATAATTTTATCACATAAGCTTTCAGCCCATTGAGAATCTATTGTAAATGTATCTGCCTTAAAAAAGAAATTTTTAATATTATATTTATAATAACACTCTTCAATTTCAGCAAATATATTTTCAATACTTCTTTTGCGTACCTGTTTGCCTGAAATAATAGGCGTTAAACAATAAGTGCAGTTAGCAGGACAGCCTCTTGAAACTTGGATTGTTGCCATAGGCTCGCCTGTATCGGGTCTTAAGTACAGATTATTGTTCATTAAATCCCTTGCAGGAAAAGGAATTGAATCTAAATCACAAAATCGTTTATGAAAATCGTTTATTATAAACTCACCGTTTTCACGGTAAATAATGCCTGATATATCTTTTATTGCTGAAGATTTACCCGAAATACAATCAAGTAAATCACCAATTACAGTATCCACCTCTCCTCCGATTAAA
>JAZUMM010000186.1:0-14312 GCA_045603625.1 Acutalibacteraceae bacterium
ATGAATGGACAGATTGGATTGTTTTTGAATCAAAACCTGTTACAGAATTCGGCTGGAGATTTATTCAATACGAATTTTTTACTCAATGGCAGGAAATTAAAGAATATGCCAATAATAAAAATATAAACATTATTGGTGATATACCAATTTACGTTTCATTTGATTCCTCAGATGTTTATTTTAACAAAGAGCTTTTTCTGATGGATGACAATAATCGTCTTACAGATGTTGCAGGTGTTCCACCTGATTATTTTGCACAGGACGGTCAGCTTTGGGGCAACCCGCTTTACAATTGGCAACAAATGGAAAAAGAAGATTTCAAATGGTGGAAGGATAGAATTTCCGCATCATTACAATTGTTTGATGGTGTCAGAATAGACCATTTCAGAGCGTTTGAAAGCTTCTGGGCAGTACCCGGAACCGAAAAAACCGCAAGAAACGGTAAATGGGTAAAGGGTCCCGGTATGAAGCTTGTTAATGCAATAAAAAGTGTGTCAGGCGATAAGCTTATCATTGCAGAAGATTTAGGTGATATCACAAAAGAGGTTATCCAGCTTGTAGAAGAAAGCGGTTTTCCGGGAATGCGAGTTTTTCAGTTCGGCTTTCTTGGTGGCGAAACTCCTCACAAGCCTCATAATTACATAAATAATTGTATCGCGTATTCAGGTACCCACGACAATAATACCCTTCTTGGTTTTTTGTGGGAAACGCCTACCGATGTTAAAACAGATATAATGAATTATTGTTCTTGTCCGCCTGAAGCATGGAACGAAAAAGGGTGCGCTGCCATAATAAAAACAATTATGGCAAGCAATGCGGGGCTTACAATTTTCCCTGTACAGGATTTGCTGGGCTACGGTAACGATACTCGTCTCAACGTGCCCGGAGTTGCAGAGGGCAACTGGTCTTACCGTATTACTAAAGAGCAGTTGGATATTATTGACAAACAAAAATATACATATTTAAACAGACTTTACGGAAGGTAATTATTATGGCAGATTTAAAAGATATTAAATTGTTCCTTCTTGATATGGATGGAACGGTTAATTTGGGCTATGACCCCATAGACGGTGCAAAAGAGTTCCTTTTCACCTTGAAAGAACAGGGTAAAAACTTTATTTTTCTTACCAATAACTCTTCAAAAAGTAAGTTGGATTATGTGGAAAAAATGCGAAAATTAGGCTTCCCTTGTGAAGAAGAAAATGTTTTCACCTCAGGTATGGCTGCAGGTATGTTCCTTGAAGAGAATAAAAAGGGTAGCAAAATTTACGTTTGCGGAACAAAATCTCTTAAAAATGAATTAGGCAACTACGATGTTACCATTGATGAAACAGGCAATGAAGCCGATACCGTTCTTTTAGGCTACGATACTGAGCTTGATTACAAAAAAATAACAAAGGTTTGTGACCTTCTTGATGCAGGTGCAGATTATTACGCAACAAATATTGATATGGTTTGCCCTATTGAAGGTGGCAGGTACCTTCCGGACTGTGGCTCCTTTGCCAATATGTTTGAAGAAGCAGTTCACCGCAGACCAAGGTTTTTAGGTAAGCCTGACAGGACTATGATAGATATTATTGCCAAAGCACAAAATATTCCGTACAATGAAATTGCAATGGTCGGTGACAGAATTTATACCGATGTTAAAACAGGAATTAATGCAGGTGTTACATCAATACTTGTGCTTTCAGGCGAAACTACTATGGAAGATTACAAAAAATCTGATGTTAAGCCGGATTATATTTTAGATTCTGTAAAAGATATTTTAAATGCTATTAAATGAAAGGAAGGGTAAAGCTATGAAAAAGTTTTTAAGTATAACAATATGTATTGCCATTGTTTTATCACTTTTTGCAACAAACTTTACTGCAGGCGCTGTGCTTGATACATCAATTTTATATGGCGATTTTGATGGTGACGGAAAGGTTGAAATTGAGGATTCTCAGTCAATTCTTAAGGTAGCGGCAAGGCTTATGAGTATTAATGACGATGCAACCTTTGAGCGTTGTGATGTTAACAATGACGGTGCAATTACAATTTACGATGCTCGTCAGACCTTAAGATTTCTTGCAAAGCTTGCAGAGCTTCAACCTAAAAATGATAAAATGGAAAGCGGATTTTCAGATACAACAGGCTTGTTTGTTACTGAGGATGATGCAATAGCATTCTTCAACGGCGGACTTAACAGTGTTAAGGTTAATAAGCCGGGCTTCCGCAGAGATGAAACTGCAGATGTTCGGGATTTTGATATTGGAAATGCAGTGCTCAGCGGCATTACCGTTGGTGAAACGGCATCAAGTGTTGCTTCTATGATTAAAAGCATGATAGTTTCCGAATCTGAGCCTGAAACTGTTCAGCCAAGCATCAAAGGTGAAAACTGTGATAATGCAATGTCTGTTGAAACAGAAAATTACGTATCTCGTCTTAAAGCGACAGAGGTTTATGCAATTAAATGCTATAAGAGCACAACAGATGATGAGGTAGACCCGAGCGAAACTATTGTTATTGAGGTCGGCTTACCTGATTGTGAGCTTGAAAATATCAGTCAGACAGCGTATAACGATGTTTTTAATGCTCAGATTCTTCAGGAAAATTCAGAGAATATTATTGCTAACGTTTTTGGCGCCAATGCTTCTGACGGTGTAAAAAAGACTATTCGCAACTGCGTTCTTAAAGCAGAGTTTGAGGTTGTTTCTCAAAATGAATACCGTCTTTACAGATATACAACAAATTACGAAAACGATACATATATTGCAAGCACAACAATGGGTCTCAAAGGCGGAAGGCTTAGTGCAGATATTTACGGCGTGCAATATACAACTGTTACAGGCGTTATTTATACTGATTTTGAATGGTGATTTAAATCATCTGTTAAAGGAGTGTTTTTATGAAAAAGTACGTTCTCGCTCTTGACCAAGGCACAACCTCTTCAAGAACAATTGTTTTTGATAAGAAAGGCAGAATTGTATCAAAAGCACAATTTGAATTTGAACAGATTTATCCTAAAAGCGGTTGGGTAGAGCATAATCCTTATGAAATTCTTGATTCTCAATTGCGTTCATTATCTGTTGCTTTAAGAAACGGAAAAATTAATCCTGATGAAATTGCTGCAATAGGCATCACAAACCAGCGAGAAACAACAATTCTTTGGGATAAAGAGACAGGTAAGCCTGTTTACAATGCAATTGTGTGGCAATGCCGTCGTACTGCATCAATCTGCGAAAAATTAAAGGCAGAAGGACTTGATGAATACGTTAAGGAGCATACAGGTCTTTTAATAGATGCGTATTTCAGTGCAACAAAAATTAAATGGATTTTAGATAATGTTCCCGAAGCAAGAACACTTGCCGCAGAAGGTAAGCTCCTTTTCGGTACAGTTGAAACGTGGCTTATATGGAACCTTACAAACAAACAGGTTCATATTACCGATTATTCCAACGCCGCAAGAACAATGCTTTTTGATATTGAAAAGCTTTGTTGGGATGAATATCTCTGCCAAAAATTAGGTATACCAATGAGCATTCTTCCTGAGGTCAAAGAATCAAGCTGTGTTTACGGTTATGTGTCTGAGGATGTTCCGGGTCTTAAAGAGCTTGCAGGCATACCTGTTTCAGGCGCAATCGGTGACCAACAGGCTGCACTTTTTGGTCAGGCTTGCTTTAATGCCGGTCAGGCAAAAAATACTTACGGTACAGGTTGCTTCCTTCTTATGAATACAGGTGATAAGCGTCCTCGTTCAAAAAACAATCTTATTGAGGGTATTGCCTGGGGTATTAACGGAAAGGTTACTTATGACCTTGAGGGTAGTGCATTTAATGCAGGCTCCGTTATAAAGTGGCTTCGTGACGAGCTTCGTATGATTTCTGAACCGAGTGAATGTGACTTCCTTGCAGAAAGTGTAAAGGATTCAAACGGCGTTTACCTTGTGCCTGCATTTACAGGGCTTGGCGCACCGTATTGGGATATGTATGCACGCGGTTGTATTGTTGGTCTTACACGTGGTGCAAACCGTGCCCATTTTGCAAGGGCAGTGCTTGAAAGCATTGCTTATCAGGTTGCAGACCTTTGCGAAGCAATGTCAAAGGATAGTAACATTGTTATGAGTGAGCTTCGTGTTGATGGTGGCGCTTCTGTAAGTAACATTCTTCTTCAAATTCAGTCAAACCTTTCTTCAACAAAGGTGAACAGACCTAAGCTTGTTGAAACAACTGCTCTCGGTTCTGCCTATATGGCAGGTCTTGCCGTTGGCTTCTGGAAGGATTTTGATGAAATAGAAAAAGTACGTGAGGTAGACAGAGTATTTGTTCCCCTCATAGATAATGATTCCCGCGAGTCAATGCTTAAGGGATGGCATAAGGCAGTGGAACGTTCTCGTAACTGGGAAGAAAATTAATGTTTAAGCTTTGGCGCATAACTTGACTTGTTTCTCTCGGCGTATCTTTATACGCCGTCGTTCAACAAGTCGGCGTTCTGCATCCAAATCTTAAAATTAATTACATCACTTGAAATTTGGAAAAACATTTTAATTTACTCACAGTACCTTTGTATAGCGTCGCATCTTAAAACGTCGTTCTGCTTTAAATAATCGCTTTACATTTGAATATTTAAACTTATTATTTTACCTTATTATAATAACGAGGTTATTATGGAAACATTAATTGTAATTCTTGGTGCAATAAGCATTGTGCTTTCAATAATTTGTATTGTGCTTGTGGCATCAATGAAAAGTAACAAGTCAAACGACTTTATTCACGAAGAGTTTCGTCAGAACAGGGCAGAGCTTTCAAAAGAGTCAATGAATTCCCGTAGGGAAACGGCTATTGCCATTTCAAAGGTTGAAGAAAAGCTTTCTGCCATGACGAAGGAGAATTATGAAAGTCGCATCAATACAACTGAAAAAATAGAGGCTACTCTTAAAACTCTTCAGGAGCAAAATGCATTAAATACAGAAAAGCAATCAAGAGTGCTTAGTGACTCAATTGCAAAAATGCAGGAAAGTAATGAAAAGAAGCTTGAGCAAATGCGACTTACGGTTGATGAAAAATTAACGTCAACTCTTACAACCCGTCTCGATTCCTCCTTCAAAACAGTATCCGAGCAGCTTCAAAATGTATATAAATCCTTGGGTGAAATGAAGGAGCTTTCGCAAGGTGTAACCACAAACGTATCATCTCTTAACAGGATTCTGAGCAACGTAAAAACACGTGGTACGTGGGCTGAGGTTCAGCTTGAATCAATTCTTGACCAGACAATTCCCGGTCTTTATGTGCGCAACTACTCTCCAAAAAACAATAATGAAAGGGTAGAGTTTGCAGTTAAGTTTCCGTCAAGTGATTCATCAGGTGAAGATGTTTACCTTCCCATTGACTCCAAGTTCCCGTTAGAAGATTATGTGCGCGTTTGCGAGGCGGCAGATAATGGTGATGCGGTCGCCCTGAAAATAGCTCGTAAAGCCTTAGAGGACAGAGTTTTTGCAGAAGCAAAGGATGTTACAAAATATATATGTGTTCCTCAAACAACACCTTTTGCAGTTTTGTACCTTGCAACAGAAGGTCTTTATGCTGAGATTGTTTCTTCAAAAAGCGGTATATCAGAAAAGCTTCAGACACAAAATGTTATGATAGCAGGTCCATCTACAATAACTGCTCTGCTTAATTCCTTTGCTATGGGCTTTAAGGCAATGGCAATTAATGAAAAAGCAGATGAGGTACGAAAGATACTTGCTGCTGCTAAATCTCAGTACGAAACCTTTGGTGTTGTTCTTGAAAAAGCTAAAAAGAAAATTGACGAGGCAGGCAAAACTCTTGATGAAGCGAGCCACCGTAATGACGTTATTCGTAAAAAGCTTAAAGGCGTAGAAGAAATAGAGTTTGGTGAAGCAAATACTATTCTTGAAATAACTGAATAATTTACATAAAAAGAAGGGGTGATGTTCAATGAACATCACGCCTTTTGTAATTAATTGTTATTCTGTTATTTCTAAATAAGCATCAACTGTGTTGTTTACACTGCCTCTGTTTGTTGAAACTGCAGTAACCTTATATGTGTATTGTACACCTGCAATCGCTGTTTCGTCAACGTAAGTTGTTTCGTGCTCTTGACCTTCAACTATATTTATGTGACCTAAAATTTCATAATTATTATCTTCGGTCTTACGTTGAATAATATATGATTCCGCATTTTCTGTCGGCGCCCATGTAAGAATAACTGTAATAGCATTCTCCGTTTCACCTTCGGGGTTTACGTTGCAGATAGCAACAAGGTCGCTTAATGCATCAAGAGGCTTATAAACTGTAATTTTTTCTGTGGGTTCAGTTTGTGAAGGCTCTCTGTCTTCTTCAGAAACAGCTTTAATAACATACTTGTAGCTGATTTCTTCTGTGATTTCATCCACGTATGTGAACACGCCGTCAACACCGTCTTCTGCCTTAACAGAGCCAACCTCTGTATATTCTTCGCTATCATAAAGTGCACGGAGAATAATATATTCTGAAGCAAAAGGAACCTCTGACCATTCTAATGTGCAAATAGGAGCACCATTGTTGTAGTCGGCAAAAATATTCTGGAAGGTAACTGCCTCAAGTGGAGGTAACGGATATTTTGCAGATGCAGTTGTTACACCGTTAACCTTATTTGCTGAGATTGCAGTTAATGTGTAGGTGTATTCTTTACCTTCTTCAATTGCAGAGTCAACAATTGAGGTGTAAAGCTCTGCTGAGAATACGCCTAATTCAACAGGCTCTTCTTCGCCTGTAACCTTAGTGATAATAATAGTTTCTACAAGTGGAGAATCCCAAGTAATAACAATTGACTTTGTTTCTTCATCAAATGTTGCATCAGCAGTAATATCTGTTGTGTTTGTAACAACGTTACTCTTAACACTTTCAAATTCATTAACAACTGCAGCAACACTATATTTATAAGAAGCAGTCATAACACCTTCTGTTGTGTCCTCGTAGGTTGTTACGTCGCAAGTGTCAATAGCTTCCCATTCATCTGAATCAATCGGAGCTCTGTAAATAATGTAGGATGCGTTTTCAACCTCTGTCCATTCAATGCTTACGCCTGTTTGTGTAACAATAGCGTCAACCAAGGTCGGTACGCTTACTGCGGTTGCTTCTTTTGTATAGAACCAACTCATACTACCAATGTCATTTCGTGCTCTTACTGCATATTGGTAGGTTACTCCGCTTTCAGCAGTTGTATCAATAAATGTTGTTTCTGTAATGCCTGTTGCAAGGTATACCCAAGCTTCACCCGGAACACGCTTGTATACGTTATAGTTTGTTGCGCCGTTGATGTTGCCCCAGGTAACTTCTATTGCAATTGAATTATCATCTGTTGTAATCTGGCCAACAGTGAAAAGTGGCTTTGCAAGACAGATGTCTGAAATACCTGCAGGAACAAACCAGCTATGAATATTCTTACTGTCGTATGCTCTTACTGTGTAAGTGTATTTTGCACCGCTGCGTTTAGCAGAGGCATCTGTATAAGCTGTGGTGTTGCCGTTTTTAATCATAGCAATCAATGTCCAGCTCTTAGCGTCGTCTACTTTTCTGTAAACCTTGTAGCCGGTAGCACCGTCAACCTTTGACCATTTAATAATTCCGCGATAATTTGCATCAAAGGTAAGCGGCTGGAGCTGAGGTGTAGCAAGGAATTTGCCTGAAACACCATTTTTGATAAAGGCGCCTGCATTTGTTTTTGCGTATGGCTTAACTGTATAAGTGTATGTTTTGTTGGATACTGCTGTTTTATCAACAAAGGATTTTCCTGTTGTTGAACCAAGATATTTCCATGATGAACCGTTTTTGCGGTATACGTAGTAACCGACAATATCAGGGTCATTTGCAGTCCATGTTATTTCCATACCCTCGTATGCAGAGCTTACTTTTGTGATTTTTGGTGCCTTGATGTAGTTATAGTTTACACCAACATAATCATATGAGCTTACATATTTTCCGAAATATGCTTTAACTGTATATGTGTAGTTCCAGTCTGTGCTTGTTGCTTTGGAATCTACGTAAGAGGTTGTTTTGCCGTTTTTGATTGTAGCAATCTTTACCCAATCATAGTTACTTAAAGAACCGCCTGTTCTGTAAATATAGTAGCCGGAGGCACCTTCAACCTTTGACCATTTGATTTGTGCTGCACCTGAAGAGTAAACGCCTGCAACAGGTTGTAATTTCGGTTGAGCAAGGTAATACGTGAAAATACCTTTTTTATTGTAAAGGCTTGTATATTTTCCGTCGCTGCATTTAACTGTGTATGCATAATAATTACCGCTTTTTGCAGTCGGGTCAACGTAAGAAGTAACATCTTCGCCTACTGTTTTAAGGTATGTCCAGTATTTTTCGCCTGCAGCACGTCTGTAAACGTTATATTTTAAAGCAGTTGGTACAGCTTCCCAAGTGATTTTCGGGCCGTTTGCAGTACTTGTGAGTGATTTTAACGGTACCTCTCTTTTTCCTACACGGTTAATATCAATTTTAAAAGTGGTGAGAGTATTTGTATCAATAACTCTGTTTTCACCGTCAAGATAGTAGGTGTAGCATTTTCCGTAATATGTGCCGCTGGGAATAGTTTTAAAATTCCATGTAACAGAAAGAGGCTTGCGACCTGCTGTTGTGCTGTACTGGTCTTTAAAGCTTCTGATTTGTGTTGTATATTGTGCATCAGAGAAAATTTCAACAGAAAACCAAGCGTCAGGTTTGCCTGTGCTTATGCGCATAAAATAAAATACGCCTGAATCTCCTGAAAATGAGTATGAAGCTTTTGGTGCGCTTAAGCTACTGTCAGTAGGGATAATAGCGCCGTATGCAGAATTGCAATTCTTGTATTCATCTGCCGCACCGGCATAAGTGCAAAAAGAACCTGCAAGAATAACAACTACCAAAAGAGTTAATAAAGCTTTCGATAAATGCTTTTTCATTAATACTTCCTCCTAAAATAAATTAATTAACTTAACATAGTTATACGCATATATTATACTGTAAATCATATATTATTTCAATAATAAATTGTTAATAATAAAAATTTAAAAATGTAAAAAAATGAAGAAATATCAAGATATTTGAGAGATAGTGTAAAAGACTGTTTTATAATAAATTCTGAAAAGCGGTGAGAAGCTGAATGTGTAAAAATGAAACAGGGGATATAGGGGATGTCATGTACACTCATAACAGGGCAGATAAAAGTATTCTTGTGGCGTTTGTTCTGAACTTTGTTTTTGCTTTTGTTGAACTGTGCGGAGGTTTAATAACGAACAGTGTAGCAATTATGTCAGATTCTGTACACGATTTTGGCGATTGTGTATCTATATGTGTAGCATATTTTATGGAGAGGTATTCGTATAAGCTCGCAGATGAAAAATACACCTCAGGCTACAAAAGGTTTAGCTTGCTGTCGGCGCTTGTAACGTCGTGTATATTGATTGTAAGTAACGTGTTTATTTTGGCAAATTCCGTGAAACGTCTTATTTATCCACAGGAGGTTTACGGAATAGGTATGTTTATAATAGCAGTAATCGGCGTTATAATTAACGGGTTAGCTGTTTATAAAACAAGTAAAAGTCAGGGTATTAACGTAAGAACCATAAGCCTTCATTTACTTGAGGATGTTTTTAGCTGGGGTGCGGTGTTACTGGGAAGCTTTTTTATACATTTTTTTAAATGGTATTTTATAGATGGGTTAATATCTGTACTTATAGCTGTATTTTTGCTTTTTGAAGCAATGAAAACTATGAAAAAGATTCTTTGTATATTTCTGGGCAAAACACCTCGCAGTATAGATGTAAACGCCTTGAAGAAAAGGTTTTGCGAGATTGATGGTGTGAAAGAAGTCAAAGCGTTACAATTATGGAATGTGGATGATGAAAATGCGACGTCAGGCATAAAAGTTTTATTGAATGAAAATGTAGAAATGCATAATTATTTTTTTATAAAAGAAAAGATAGAAGAAATATGTTGTGATTATAAAATTGAAGACGCTTTTATTGAAATGAATGTGCAAAAAACAGATAATTTGGCAGAATAATATGGTCAGTTCATAATTTTTTAAAATATTCCCTTTAAAATTATTAACACTTAACAAAAAACGCTCTCTTTTTTTGGAGGGTGTTTTGTTGTTTTTAATTGCTTTTTTTCTCTGATAATGTTATTATAATATAGAATAAGCTTACTATGAGTGATTATGCCACGAGGTGACAGATGACAAACGAAGGTGCACAGTTTTTTAAAACCACTTTTGAAAATTTGCCGGTTGAAAAACGCAACAGAATTATTAAAATTTCGACCGAAGAATTTGCAGATAACGGTTTTGAAAACACATCAATTCTTCAGATTGCCAAAAAGTCGGGAATAAGTGTCGGTTCAATTTATAAATACTTTGAAAATAAAGAAAGTCTTTTTACATATATTGTGTGTGAGGGCCTTTCTACTCTTGAAAAAACATTGTTAGAATTAGCTCCGACAGATGAAGATATTCTCATAAAGGCAGAAAAAATAATAAGAACGTTATTGGAGTTTTCCAGGCAAAAGCCTGAGTTTGTTAAATTATATTGCTCTTTAACAACAAGTGGGAATTCCGAGTTTATTAATCAATTTTCTCAACGAATTGAGGCGGTTTCGGCTTCAATATACACACAGACAATTGCAATTGCTCAAGAAACAGGCGAGGTCCGTAAAGATGTTAATCCTGCATTTTTTGCATTTTTGTTAGATAACATATTTATGATGCTTCAGTTTTCAGGTGCTTGTCCGTATTACAGGGAAAGGTTTTTTATCTATACCGGCAGGCAAGCAGATGAAAGCGATGATTTAATAGTAGAACAAACATTATTATTCCTTAAAGCGGCATTTAACTTTAAGTGATTCACAAGGAAAGGTGATTTTTTTGAAGAAATTTTTATCTTTAATTCTTGCATTATGTATGGTTTTTTCTGTAATGGCAGTAAGCGTAAATGCAGAAGAAGCCGATGTAGGCGATACCACGGTGGAGGAAACAGTTCCTACCGAGGCAGAGCTTATTGAAATGAAGCTCAGAAAAGCAGATGCAAATAAAGACGGTTGCTATTCCACAGAGGATGCTTCTGAAATTCTCAGGGTAGCGGCAGGTATTTTACCGTCAGGTGAAAATTACGATATTGATGAAGACGGCAATACAACTGCTAAGGATGCAATTAAAATGCTCAGAATTCTTAGTGGCGTTGAATCAATTATCACAGATGAAGAAGCTTTGACTCTTTTTAACAGCAAGCTTAATTCCTGCAAAACAGATGAGCCGGGCTTTACAAAAACCTCAACTGCTACATGCTATTCAATGAAAATTACTCAGTCAGTTACTGCTTCAAATGCTCTTATCGGTGCTATGCTTAAGGATATGGAGTTTACAGACCTTGAGTATGATAAATATGTAGATAAAATGATTGCTATGATGGGTAGCGAAGATAAGCTTACAGCTTCAGAAAAGCAACAAATTGCAGATATGAGAGAATCTGCAGAAACCTACAGAGAACCTCAGGTTCAGGTAAATGAGGCAGAGGCAGGCAGCTACTATGCTCATTACAGATATTTCCCTCGTGAATATAAAAATGAGGCAAGTGAGCTTCGTTTGAGTGATATTTCTTCAATTACATATACAATGGTTGGCGGTAACATTTGTTTTATTGTTAAGTTACCTAAAATGACATATACAAGCAATTATCCTGTTGATGACGATTCACAGACACCGTACGGCAGAGTTTTTAACCTTGTAGATTTCAGTAGCTCTAACGGTTCAAAAATCAATAGCCTTGTTTTCAATAACGGTAAAATTACAATGTATTTTGATGCAGTTACAGGCGCAATGAAAACGGTAGATTATTATCACGATTATAGCTCTAATATTTCTGCTCCGCCACAGACACAAACTGATTCTTCAATAGGTACCGTTACAGTTAACGTTACAACAAAAACAAATGCATCAATTAAAGAAGAAATTGTATTTTAATTAAAGAGGTTAAACAATGGAAAATATTAAGGTTACTATGGAAAACGGAGAAAGCTTTGTTATTGAGCTTTGTCCTGAGGTTGCTCCCATTACTTGTGAAAACTTTTTGAAGCTTGTAAAAAGCGGATTTTACAACGGTCTTACATTTCATAGAGTTATTGATGGCTTTATGGCACAAGGCGGTGACCCTGAAGGAACAGGTATGGGTGGCAGCGATGAAAATATTAAAGGTGAGTTCAGATTGAACGGTGTTAATAATACACTTTCACATACAAGAGGTGTTGTGTCAATGGCACGTTCACAAAATCCTAACTCTGCAAGCAGTCAGTTCTTTATTTGTTATGATGATTGCACCTTCCTTGATGGTCAGTATGCCGCCTTCGGTAAGGTTATTGAAGGTATGGAAACAGTAGATAATTTTCTCAAGGTTGAGCGCAGAATGAGCTTTGGCGGTGAAAGGTCAACTCCTGTTGAAAAAATCATAATGAAAACCGTTGAGGTTATTTAAATATCAGTATAAAAACGAAACTGGGTTAACGCTCAGTTTCGTAAATTTATAAATAAAAAATAAGGAGAAAGAGAAATGAATAAATCAAATGGATTTCTTCATAAACTTTTTGGCACAACTCCCGGTGAAGGTGTTCAACCAAAAGAAGCTATTGCATATAGCGTAACCGGTATTGGTCAGAATTTTATATGTACAATTGTTGGTTCCTACATAACAATTTTTATGACTGACGCACTTCTTTTCGGTGCTGAAGGTGTAAAAGTAGGTTTCCTTGATGGTGCAGTTGCAGTTGCTATTCTTATGCTTGCAGCTCGTGTTTTTGACGCATTTAATGATCCGATTATGGGTTCTGTTGTTGATAAAACAAGAACAAAGTGGGGCAAATGCAGACCTTACCTTAAATGGATGGCTGTTCCTATTGGTATTATGACCATTCTTTGTTTCTTGCCATTCTTTGATGCAGAAGATATTATGAATAATGGTCCTACCGTTACTTCTACATTCGCAATTATTGCTATTCTTTATGTAATCTGGAGTGTTGTTTATACAGTTGCAGATGTTCCGTATTGGGGTCTTTCAACTTGTATGACAAACAACACAGAAACACGCGGTAATATTCTTACTGTTGCTCGTATGGCTTGTACAGTTGGTGCCGGTGCGGTTACTGTTTTCCTTCCTATGATTACAGGTGCTCTTACCAAACAGTTTAAATATGTTGGTCCAACACTTGATAAGGCAGGCAAGATAATTGAATATGGTGATTATAAGTTGATTCTTGCTGATAAAGCAGAACAAATTGCCGCAATGTTGAAGAACACAAATAAAACCGAGCTTGAAGCTGTACAGACTTTTGCAAATACCGTAAAAGAAGGTTGCGAAGTTGCAAATGCTGAGATGCTTCAAAAAGTATACTTTATAGCTGCAGTTGTTTTAGTAATTGCTTCAATTCCTATGTTCTTCTATGGCTTTAAAAATACAAAAGTACGTTTCACAGCAAACGATAATCCACCAAGCTTTGGTCATAACATTAAGCTTCTTTTCAAGAATAAAGAGCTTCTTCTTATTGTTCTTTCAGGTGTTCTTGGTGGTGCAAGAATGGTTTACACATATACCGGCGGTTTTTACTTCGCAAAGTATATCCTTCAGGATGAAAGCTTGCACGGTATTATTACCTTGTTAGTTGTGCCCGGTGGTCTTGTGGCATCTCTTCTTGTTCCGTGGATGTCAAAGAAATTCACCAAGAAATGGTCATACATTATTGTTCATCTCTTCGGTGGCGTTGTAATGCTTGCAATGTATTTTGTGGGTTACAAAGGAACAGGAGCTCTTATATTTGCAGCAATTGCCCTTATTCTTCTTGGTATTCCACAAGGTGTAAATAACATTATCACTTACGCTATGATTGGTGATACTGTTGACTATCTTGAATGGAAAACAGGTGAACGTGGTGAAGGTATCTGTTACGCTATGCAGACACTTATTAATAAAATAGGTATGGCAGTTGGTGCATTTATTGGTGTTATGTCATTACGTATTGCTGATATTGATACCAAAACATACGTTGTAGGCGAACCTGATAAGCTTTGGATGGCACTTGTTCTTTCCGGTGTTATTAGTATGTTTGCTTGTGCAATTCCAATGTTCTTCTATACAATTACAGAGAAGAAACAACGTGAAATGGTTGCAGAAATTGCAGAAAGAAAAAAAGCAAACTGATTATAGTTTAATAAAAAAATTACGCTCAGGTTCAACTGAATCTGAGGGAGTTTTTGGGGTTTAAATTATAAAAAAGAAAATAAAAAAAAAGGGACATTAG
>JAZUMM010000187.1:0-20334 GCA_045603625.1 Acutalibacteraceae bacterium
TTCTTTGTCTATGGGCTACAAAAAAGATATTATTGCTTTTTGCGTATGAATTCGAACCCTCACAGAAAATGAAATCGTGCTTTGCACGATGAAATCCTCGCTCTGCTCGGATGAAATCTTCGGCGTGCCGCCTCAGATGAAATTAAATCCATCCTATCTCACCCCGCGAAGCGGGATTTCATCACGAAGTGATTTCATCCACCGCAGGTGGATTTATCCCGTCCGATAGGACGGATTTAGTTGAAAAGAACCCACACTTGTTATAGACAAATGTGGGTTCTTTTCTGGCGCAGAAGGAGAGACTCGAACTCTCGCGCCGGTTTCCCGACCTACGCCCTTAGCAGGGGCGCCTCGTCACCAACTTGAGTACTTCTGCATTGGTAACAAATTAATGTTATTAAATTCCCAAAATGCTGCAGAAAATCTGCAGCATTTTGTTTGTGGCGCAGAGAGTGGGATTCGAACCCACGGTACGTTGCCGTACGACGGTTTTCAAGACCGTTCCGTTATAACCACTTCGGTATCTCTGCATTTGATAGCCTAGATATATTATCATATCATTTTTGAAATGTCAACATATTTTTTATTTTTTGTTGTTGAAATTTTTAAAAATCAGCCTTTATATATAAATGTGTTGTTTTTAGAGAATTGATATGTTACTATTTATTTAAAGGTGGTGCTTTTATGGATATTATTAAACAAATCTGGGAGAATAATCCTCCTGCAACATTTGCAACAATATGTCTTGCATTGTATTTTATAGGCATGGCAATTGTATTTATGGTTTCTCCTTTGAAAAATGCAGAAAGCTTTTCTATTAAGCCTGTGGATAATGCCGGCAAAACAGAAATCAGAGTTTACTATGGCGGTATTTCAGGTGCTTTGGGTCTTTTCCTTCTTTACCTTCCTTTTGCAACAGGTACGGCTTTTCATTCGCTTGTTGGCGGTATATTTTTTGCAACAACCGTGCTTGTTACACGTACACTCTTTTTGTGTGTTGATAAAGGCTGGAAATGTCCGTATACAAAGCTGGCAATTCCTGCAGAAAGTGCATTTGTAATTGCTCTTTGGGTATGCTTCTTCCTTTCAAGAAAATATTTGTAAGTGAAAAATAAAAAGGCGTGATTTTTAAATCACGCCTTTTTAAATTTTAATAATACATTAATCCTGCACCGAGGAATATGATGAAATATATAAAAAAGTATGCTATAAAGTTTATTATGAAGCCGATTAAAGCCATTTTACCGTATGCTTTTGCACTGTTTGGTTCGTTGGAATTTTTAGTAGCATAAAGTATTAAACCTACTAAAGGTATGAAAAATGATAAAACCTTTAATCCTGTCTGAGGCACGTCAGTTGATGATGTTACATTAAGCTTTGCACCACACCTTACACAAATTGATGCCTTGGGGTCACAGGTGTTACCGCACACGTTACAGTATACAGGTGGTGCCTGGTATACCGGTGGTTGATATGGTTGAGAATATTGATTGAATGAATTATTCTGGTACATATTCTGTTGGTAATTAGGTTGATTGAAATTTTGTTGCTGATAATTAGGCTGGTTAAAATTCTGTTGCTGATAATTCGGTTGTGTATTTGTCTGAGCAGATAACGGAGCGCCACAATACTCGCATACACTTGCGTTAGGGTTGTTGTTTTGATTATTGCAATAAGGACAATTCATAACTTTCTCCTTTGTTTCTTTTTTTATATTCTACTAAACTGAAGTTTTTTTGTCAACATAGTTTATTGTTTGTAAAATAAACTGATTTTATGGTAATTGTTGGTAGAATAAATAAATCGTTTTAGTAAAAACAGAGTTATTTCGGCATAGATTATAGAGGTGAGGGAATTATATTTTTTAAGTTGATTTTAACTATTCCTTAAATAATATGTAAAACATCAATTTATTTTGCTATTACAGTTGATTTTGTCGTATTTTTCGTGTAAAATGTATAATCAAGGGGCAAAAAACCCGTATTTTTTAATTTTTTTTGGGGGATTTGTATGAATTACAAGCTTACAAAGAAACAAGTAAAAGAAATGCTTGAAAATAAATTATTACATTATTTCGGTGTTTCAACCGAGAATGCTACTTACGAACAGTACTATAAAGCAGTTACTATGATTGTTCGTGATATGATGGCACAGGGCAGAGCAGAGCTTACTAAAAAAGCTGATGCCGAGGGTAAAAAAAGAGTTTTTTATCTTTCAATGGAATTCCTTATGGGTCGTTCATTAAAGAATACTCTTTTTAATCTCAATCTCACCAAAACCTTTGAGGGTGTTCTTAAGGATTTTGATATTAAATTAGATAAGCTTTACGATTGCGAGCCTGATGCAGGTCTCGGTAACGGTGGACTTGGCAGACTTGCTGCTTGCTACCTTGACGGTCTTGCAACACAGGGTTATCCTGCACGCGGATATTCTATCCTTTATGAATACGGTATTTTCCGTCAGAAGCTTATAGAGGGCAGGCAGACTGAGCTTCCTGATAATTGGCTTCCCGGTGGTGAGGTATGGCTCGTTCCGAGAGAAAGCAGCTCTGTAAACGTATGCTTTGAGGGTAGAGTAGAGGAATATTGGGATAACCATTATCATCACGTAGAGGTTAAAGACGGTAACGTTATTCAGGCAGTTCCCTATGATATGTTTGTTGCAGGTAAAGACGGTAAAGGCATAAGTGTTCTTCGTCTCTGGAGTGCAAGGGCACCTGAGTTTGATATGAAATCCTTTAATCAGGGTGACTTTATGCGTTCAATGGAGCGTCAGGCTATGGCTGAGGTTATTTCAAAGGTTCTTTATCCTATGGATAATCATCCTGAAGGTAAATCCTTAAGACTTCGTCAGCAGTATTTCCTTGTTTCTGCATCTGTACAGGATATTGTTCGTCATCACCTTCGTGAGTACGGTTCAATAGATTCCTTACCTGAAAAGGTTGCTATCCATATTAACGATACTCATCCTACAATGGCAATTCCTGAGCTTATGAGAATTCTTCTTGACGAATGCGGTTACGGTTGGGATGATGCATGGCGTATTGTTACAAATACAACTGCTTATACAAACCATACCGTTATGAGCGAAGCTCTTGAGTGCTGGAGCGAGGAGCTTGTTAAACGACTTATTCCTCGTATATACGATATTATTAAAGAAATTGATAACCGTTTCCGTGCTTATGTGTGGGAAAATACTCATGACTCCGATTATGTTGAAAGAACTGCAATTATTTCAAACGGTGCGGTTCGTATGGCAAACCTTTGTGTTGCAGCTTGCCATAGTGTAAACGGTGTATCTGCACTTCACAGTCAGATTCTTAAGGATTCTCTTTTTAACGATTTTTATAAGCTTACACCAAATAAATTTACTAATGTTACAAATGGTATTGCACACAGACGTTGGCTTTGTCAGGCTAATCCCAAGCTTACAAAATACATTACTGAGTTACTTGGTGATGATAAGTTTGTTTATGATGCAGAAAATCTTTCAAGACTTACTGCATTTGCCGATGATAAAGAGGTTCTTGCAAAATTCGGCGAAATAAAGAAAGCAAATAAAGAAGAATTTGCTAAACGTATCTTTAAACAGACAGGTGTTAAGCTTAACACAGATTCTATTTTTGATGTTCAGGTTAAACGTCTTCACGAATACAAACGTCAGCATCTTAATGCATTTAATATTGTATCAGAGTATCTTGCTATCAAAGAAAATCCTGATGGGGATTTTGTACCAAAAACATATATATTCGGTGCAAAGGCGGCTCCCGGTTATTATGTAGCACAAAGAATTATAAGTATGCTTCTTGAGCTTTCTGATATGGTTAACAATGACCCTGATATGAAGGATAGGCTTAAGGTTATATATGTTGAGGATTATAACGTAACTAATGCAGAAAGGCTTATGCCTGCTGCAGATGTGTCTGAGCAGATTTCACTTGCAGGTAAAGAAGCAAGCGGTACAGGTAATATGAAGCTTATGATGAATGGCGCTCTTACTATCGGTACACTTGATGGTGCTAATGTGGAAATTCACGAATCCGTAGGGGACGATAATATGTTCCTTTTCGGTATGCATGCAGATGAGGTTAGTGACCTTCGTAAGAACGGTTATAATCCTGCAAATTATTACAATAATAATGCTGAGCTTCGTAAGGTGCTTGATTTTATATCACACGGCGGTATTAATGGTAAAGATTTTTCAGATATTTCAAGTACAATTATTCATCATGACCCATTTATGGTTCTTGCTGATTTTGCTGATTATCAACGTGCGCAAAAGAAGGTTCAGGAAACCTTCCGTGATAAAGAAAAATGGAACCGTATGTCACTTATGAACGTTGCTCTTTCCGGCAGATTTGCCGCAGACCGTGCAATTAACGAATATGCACAAAATATATGGAATACACAAAAAATGGATTAATTTTTCGGCTTTTTGACGAAATTGATATTTTGTTGCATATTTGATTAAAATTTAACTTGACTTTTCTCGGTGTTTAGGGTAATCTTGTATATGTAAAAATGAAAAATTATGTAGTCTGCAAAGGCACATATTGAAAGGGGTATTTTACCAATGAAAAACGCTGATATGAAGATTATTGCTATCATACTCAGTATTGCACTTCTTTTCACACTTATTACAAGTAACGCAGTTTCAATTGCTTCAATCGCATTACTTGCAGGTGGCGAAGCTGCAGGTACTGGTGATGCAGGTGACTCAGACGGTGGTTCAACTGATGACGGTTCAACTGATGACGGTGGCTACGTTGAAGGCGGCGACGAGTATGTTGAAGGCGACGAATACGTAGAAGGTGAAGATGCAGGTACTGGTGATGCAGGCAACACAGGCGATGCAGGCAACACAGGCGACGCAGGTAACACAGGTGATGCAGGTAACACAGGTGATGCAGGTAATACAGGTGATACTGGTAATACAGGTAACACTGGTAACACAGGCAACACTGGTAACACAGGTAACACTGGTAACACTGGTAACACAGGTAACACAGCAACTAACGAAATTGAAAAAACTCCTCTTGCTGCATACAAAAAAGCTGCAAAGGCAATCAATGAAAACGGTATTGCAGGTTATACAAAAAAATCATGGCAGGGTATCACAAGAGACCTTAAGCTCACAAAGCTTGACTTCCTTAGCGGTACACTTACATCTCTTATCAAGAGCTTTATGACTGCAGAGGCAGATGCTGAAGAAAAAGTTTCAGCAAAAGGTTCAGACGATGCTAAGAATCGTATGCCATCCAGCCAGATTTCAAACAAATACATCAAAGATGTTACTGCTACAAAATCAGGTAGCAACTATATTGTTAAAATTGTATTAAAAGACCAGACTAACCCACGTAAGGCTGATACAGACGGTCTTAACATTATGTCAAGAGATATTCTTTATATCGAAGACGTTGAAGATACAATCAAAAATGACGCAACTGTAAGTAAGGTTGTTAAGAGCCTTGATAAGGGTGAAATTACTTACAAGTCATACACAATCACAGCTACAATGACAGCTGACGGTAAGTTCGTTGATATCACTCACTACTCAGATGCAGATCTTGTTGCAGATATTACTGCAGTTGCAGGTTCTCTCGGTGGTTCAGGTGGATTATCATTCAACGTTCACTACTACGACTTTAAGTATTAATTTAATACATAAATTTAAAACCGACTTTTTTAAGTCGGTTTTATTTTTTTATTCTGTTTTATATTATTATGGTGTTTCAAATGTTGACTATTATTTGTATTTTTAATATAATAACTATATATGCAAATTTGAGAGGAAATTAAAATGAAATCCAAAAAGAAAAACTCAACTCTATATACAATTTCAAGTGTAGCTCTCGTGCTTCTTCTGACTATCAGTATTGTTCTTTCTTTAGTTGTTTTCGGTGTTGTTGAAGATGAAAAAAATAAAAAACCGCAAACAAATACAAATAGTACCGGAAATGCGGTTGAAACATCTTTGACCTTTGATGAAGAAATATATAATGATGTGTTTTTTGACGAAACAGTAGTTAATACGGGTGCAACTGACGTGTCATCGGTTGTTGAGGTTACAGATAATCAAGGTGCAGTTATCGGCACAACTAACGTTGTTACACCAAATGGTAACCAGTCAAACGGTGTTACTACCATACCGTATCTTAAGCAGCCAAATAAATCTGCTGCAGATATAGTAAAAATATATGCAAGTGTTATGAATAATGCAAAATCCAAAGCACCGGCATTTACAAAAATTGAATATCAGGAGCTTCCCGACGGACCTGAAAACAGAGTTATATCTGAGGGTACAGAGCATGCAGGTGATGAAGCAGTAAATAAAATGTTGAACTTTGTTACAAATTTAGGTGTATTTGTTCCTAAAGAGGATGCAGAGGCAAATCCGTATGTTCATAATAAAGGCGATGCAGATATGGCACGTTTCCCTGTTTTTGACAGGGAAAAGGGCTCTTATCTTACAGACCCTAAGGGTATTGAAAGCTATACATATCAGATTCTTGCAAACGGTAACGTTAAAATGACCTTTGTGCTTGTTCCTGAAGATAATCCGGAGCCAATCGGCGAAACTGAAACAGTTGCCCCAAGCTATACAGGTGCAATTTTTTCACCAATGTCAAAGGCAAGAATAGACGGAACGGTTTACCATCCTATTGTAACAGTTTTTGCTAAAAACATTAAATATTCCTTACGTTATCACGATTGTTCTGTGGAGGTAGAATTTAATCCTGATACATTAGAGATAGTTAATCTTAAGCAGATTGCCAACGTAAGTATAAAGGGTTCAGGCGATGTAGTTGGCGCAGGTCATATCGGTCTTGAACGCCAGGAGCTTATCAGTACAGTAATTATAAAGGATTTGGATTATTAATAAAGGGCGGCTTTTTTATGGTTTACTGGATACTTTTTGGTGTGTGCTTTGTAATTCAATGCTTTTCTACACCATTGTTTTTAAAATTATCTTGGCCAACAAGGTCTATGAAGTCTTTAACTGCAAAAATGGTATGTGCCACAATGTTTGTTTCTGTGGGATTTTTATCAAGTATTATAGCAGAAAACACGTCTGCTTTTGCAACTACAATGTTATTAGGTCTTTTGTTTGGTTGGGTCGGTGATTTTTTTCTCCATTCAGAAAGAAACTCATTTTTTGTTATAGGTTTTATAAGCTTTCTTGTAGGTCACGTGGTTTACATTAAGGCATACCTTGATGCTCTGTCAACCTTTGAAAATTATAATCCTTTTAATATAATAGAAATGGGGGTTATAATTTCATTAGGCCTTCTGGGTATATTATCTCATAAGCGTCTTAAAATTGAATTTTCTATGAAGGCTTTGAAATTTGCAGTTTTTGTTTATACAATTGTATTGATAACAATGTTTGTCAAAGCAACGTCTCTTGGTGTTAACTATATGCTTTCCGGAGGCAAATATGGTATAGGAGCACTTGCAGTTCTCAGTCTTGGTTCTTTGCTTTTTGTTATGTCAGATGCAACAATCGGCATTTTAATGTTTGGCGGTCAGAAAAAGAACAGGCCCTTAAAGATATTTAATATAGTTACATATTTTGCAGGTCAGATGCTTCTTGCAACCTCAATACTTTTTATTAATATATAAAAGAGGGAAATACTTTGTTTGAAAAAGTAGTTAACCGTTCCGGTAGCGGTTCTTATAAATGGGATACAACAGTAACAGATGGTGCTATTGAACGCGGAGCATATCCGCTTTCTGTTGCAGATATGGAATTCAGAACACCGTCGGAGGTTCGTGAAGCAATTAAAAAATTTGCAGACGATGGTTTTTTCTGTTATACAGATAGTGATGAAGCTTACAGAAATGCTGTTAAGGATTTCATGTTGCGTCGTCATAATTTTAAAATAGAAAATGACTGGATAGTTTGTGTTGGTGGCGTAGTGTTTGCAATAAACACGGCTATAAGGGCTTTTACCGATAAAGGTGATAAGGTAATTATTCAGTCACCTGTGTATTATCCTTTCAGAAATTCAATTGAAAATAACGGTAGAATTGTTGCCGATAATCCCCTTATAAAAAAAGGCGATACTTATGAAATGGATTTTTATGAGCTTGAAAAAATTGCTTCTCAGTATGATGTTAAGCTGATGCTTTTGTGTAGCCCTCATAATCCTGTGGGTAGAGTTTGGTCAAAGGAAGAGCTTCAAAGGGTCGGCGAAATTTGTTTAAGGCACAATGTTGTGCTTGTTTCTGATGAAATACATTTTGATATTATAAGAAAAAATCATTCACATACTGTAATAAATAACGTTGATACACGTTTTGTCTGTAATACTGTTATATGCACTGCGGTGAGCAAGTCATTCAATCTTGCGGGCTTAGGCACGTCAAATATAATAATTGCCGATGAAGCCTTGAGGGAAAGGTTCAGAACTCAGCTTTCTATGGATGGTTACAGCTGTATTAACTGTGTTTCACGTCCTGCAACCATAGCCGCATATACTCAGTGCGATTATTGGTTAGATAAAATGAACGAACAAATAGAAAAAAATATTGAGCTTGTTAAAAATACAGTAGCAGAGTTACCACAGATTAAACTGTATGATTGTCAGGGAACATACCTTGTGTGGCTTGATATGAGCGGACTTGGTATGGAAGATGAAAGGCTGGATTTGTTTTTAAGAAATGAATGTGGCATTATTCAGGACCCGGGCTTTTGGTTTGGTGAAAAGGGCAAAGGCTTTACACGGTTGAATGTTGCTTGTCCTTATGAAATTCTGGAAAAGTGTATGATAAAAATGAAAAATTCAATTTTGAATTTGTGAGTAGGTGTTTTATGAAAAGAAAAATAATTTCATTATTACTTTGTTTCATAATAATGTGTTCCTTTTCTGTTATTGCTTTTGCAGAGGAAGAAACAGACCCAATGCTGACTCTGGATTTTAACATGAGGTATACAGATATTTCTGATTATGATGATGTCAGCGACCCTTATCTTGATTTTGGTGCAGAAAAAAAAGAACAGGAACAAAAAAGGAATATATATGCAATAATACTTGTTGTTTTACTTGTTATTTCTATAATTATTTTTATTCGTACATTAAAAAAAGCTCCGTCCTTGTCTGACGAAACTAAGGGTAAAAAAACTGATAAAAAAGAAAAAGATACTGCTTCATCTGATAAGAAGAATACAGATTATTTATTGGAAGATGAAGAAAAGGAAGTTACAGAATCTTCAGAAAGTGAAGATAATAAAAAATGAGAAAAGTATTAAGTCGTGTAAGAGCAGCGGTAGATGATTATGGGATGATACAGGACGGCGATAAAATTGCCGTAGGTGTTTCGGGAGGAAAGGATTCTTTGCTGCTTTTAAAAGCACTTTGTGATTTGCGCAGGTTTTATTCTGCAAAATTCGAGATTGTTGCCATTACAGTTGATATGCGTTTTAATAAGCAAGATGGTGACTTTTCAAAAATTCAGGAAATGTGTAATGAATACGGTATTGAATATATAATCAAGCCATCTGATTTGTATGAAATAATATTTGAGGTGCGTAAAGAGGAAAATCCCTGTGCCTTGTGTGCAAGAATGCGTCGTGGTATTCTTCACGATACTGCAAAGCAAGTCGGTTGCAATAAAATCGCTTTGGGGCATCATCTTGATGATGCAGCTGAAACTTTTATGATGAATCTTCTTCTTGAAAGCAGAGTAGGGTGCTTTGCCCCTGTAACGTACCTTTCAAGAAGAGATATTACAATGATAAGGCCTCTTGTATATGTTCGTGAAAGAGAGGCTTGTGCGGCTGCAGAAAGGCTTTGCTTGCCTGTTGTGGAAAGTCAATGTCCTGCAAATGAACAAACTAAAAGAGAAGATGTTAAAATTCTGCTGCAGCAGTTATCTGAGCAATTTGGTGATGTGCCTGAAAGAATCGTAGGCGCAATGCAACGTGCAAATATTGACAGATGGGAAAAACTTAAATAATAAAAAAACAACAGTCGCAAGACTGTTGTTTTTTTTATTAGTCACCAAAGAAATATTCGTATGGGTCAACGTAATGCTGAGTTTCCTGTTCTGTGGAGCCTTCTGAAGATGCTTGACCTTTGTCTTCTACAAGCTTTACGGTAACGTCAAACGTTTTATTTATTGTGCCGTTATTGTTAAATCTGTAAATTGTAAGCTTGATTGTATCGTTTACCTTACTATCTTCAATTGCCTCAAGAAGAATATCTGTTGTTTCAAGGTCAACTCCGTTAACTGCGGTAATAACGTCACCGGCTTTAACGTCTTTAGTGTAAAGGTCACTGTCTTCGCTTATGGAATCAATTACAACTGAGCCGAATGGTAAATCGTTTCTCCATGCAACCTCAAGGTAAGACCTGTCTGATGATACAGGGAAATACTGTATGCCTAATTTTGGTCTGTTGGAAACGTAGCCGTTTTTAACAAGCTCAACATAAACCTCGTTAACAGTTTTGCTTGGTACTGCAAATCCCATACCTTCATATTCCGTGCTTGAAATTTTTGAAGAGTTTAAGCCAATAACCTGACCGTATTCGTTAACAAGGGCACCGCCTGAGTTACCCGGGTTAATAGCTGCAGTATGTTGTATACAAGGTAAGTCGTAGGTAGTGCTTGTTGATGGTACAGGTCTGTCAATTGCACTTATCATACCACCTGTAAATGAACCGAAAAATTCAACACCGCCGGGGTTACCTATTGCATAAACTGATTGACCAACAGAAAGATTATCTGAGTTACCGATTGTTGCTGTTTTGTAATCCGCACCCTCAATTCTGAGAACTGCAACGTCAGTTTTTGTATCACAGCCTATGATTTGTGCATCAACTTCTGTTCCGTCGTTAAATTGAATTAAAACCTCAACATTTTTGCCATCAACAACGTGAGCAGCAGTAACAATATAGGTGTATGTGTCTGTTGAATCTTTTGAATATACAATGCCTGAACCTTCAGAAATCATCTCATTTTTTGAGTATACAAGCACACCAACGTTAATGTCCTTCACAGCGGTATAAACCTGCTCAGGTGTCATTGGTCCTTCACCTGAATATTCGGAATCTAAAGAAGGTGTATCCTCTAAGCTTGGTGAAACAACATTATCATCGTGAAGTTGACTTTCTTCCGTTGGCTTATCAGGATTTTTTAAATAATCCTTTATGTTATCATTTGTAATAACTAAAACGGAAGAAACAATCACCGCAATGCAAATAAGTAAAATAAAAATTACTTTTCCGGCAGAGCCTTTTTTCTTCTTTTTACCATTATTGTTTTCAGGTGCTCCTTGAATATTCGGTGTAATTGTAGGTGCCGGATTTTCAGGGGATGCAGAACCGATTGGGTTTACAGGATTAAAGGGCTGTGCGGGATTAATCGGTTGATAATTATTGTTAACAGCAGGTTGCGGAGTGATAATTTTTGCATCGGCAGTGTTTCCTGATTCAAACGATGTGTTTTCAGGTTTTTCAAAGACATCTGTTTTATTATCAACAGATGTTTCTTCAAGTGAAATTTCATTTTCAACTTTTTCTGAAATATTTTCTTCAGGTATGAATTTGTCGTCCATAAAGGAAGCTCCATTCTTTTGAAATATTTATTTAGGTAATTTTATTGTGAATCTTGTGTAAGTGTTTTGCTGACTTTCAACGGTAATTGAGCCGTTGTGAAGATGCAAAATACTTTGTATAAGATATAGACCCAGTCCTGTGCTTTTTGTATCTGTGCTTCGGGATTGGTCAACCTTATAAAATCTGTCAAAAACTTTATTTAAATCTTTTTCAGGTATACCTTTACCGGTATTTGTAATTGCAAGGTACACATATTTTTTGTCTGTTGTGGCATTGATAAAGATTTTGCCGTTTTCATTAGTGAATTTAACTGCGTTATCCGTAAGGTTATAAATAACCTGGTCAATCATTGAGCTGTCACCATTTATTGTTATAGCTTCCAGGTCATCTATACCGATAACTTCAATATTTTTCTTTGAAATAAGTTGCTCAAATCCTAAGAAAGTAGAAATAACCTTTTGTGTTAAATCAAAGCTTTCTTTTTTAATTTCGATGTTACCTGTTTCAATTTTTGAAATATTGAGCATGGTGTTAACCATTTTTGAAAGTCGGTCAATTTCTGAAGAAACAATGCCAAGGTAATAATTCTGTTTTTCCGGAGGAATTGTTCCGTCAAGAATCCCGTTTATAAAGCCACCGATTGTAGTCATCGGAGTTTTGAATTCGTGAGATACATTGGCAACAAAGCTTCGTCGCGAGTTTTCCAGCTGAGAAAGCGAGGTCGCCATTGCATTGAATTTAGTAATAAGATGTGATAATTCGTCGTTTGAATTAATTTCAGGTACTCTGTAACTAAAATCGCCTGATGAGTACAGAGTTGTTGCATTTTCCAGATTTCTTATAGGCTTTGCGATTTTGCCTGTCATAAAATATACAGCAATAGTAACAAGCACCAAAGCAATTAATTCAGAAATTGCAAAAACGAAAAAAACATTTTTTATGCCTGACAAAAATTCACCCTTTATGGGGGAAGCAACCACGCAAAAGCCGATAAAATCCTCTTCCAGGTAAATAGCCTCCATAGATACTGCATAAAAGGACTCATATGATGTGCCTAAGGTAGAGAATTCCGATATAGAATCATCTTTGACACGATTAATTAAATCTAAAGGGATTTGTATTTTTGAGTGAGTATCACAATGCCTGTTTACCTTAGGAATAAAATCATCAATTGTTTCAGGACATATTTCTATTGTGCCGTTAGAACTGCAAATGTATACATCATTATCTGTTGTGCTTGCCATAAGGTCAACGTTCTGACACAAAAGTAACACAGCTGCTTCAGGGTTTGTGCCAACAGTTTCAGATGTGAGCAATTGAGTTGTTGTTTTTGTAAGCTCATGCACTTGCTTTTTTGTATCCTCTAATGTTTCTGTTGATAATCTGTTTATTGTGAATACAAGAAAGGCTAAGGCAATTGCTAAAAAGCTTGCAACGTTGATTCCCGAAAAAATAAAGAAATACTTGAAAAAGAAAGCACCTTTTTTATTTTTTTGTTGTTTCATAATTGTTATTTTGTTTCAAACTTGTAGCCTACGCCCCAAACTGTTTTAAGCTCCCATTTGTCAGAAACGTCTTCAAGCTTTTCACGTAAACGCTTAACGTGAACGTCAACAGTTCTGGAGTCACCGTAGTATTCAAAGCCCCATACTTCATCAAGAAGCTGGTCTCTTGTATAAACTCTGTTAGGATTGCTTGCAAGGTGGAAAATAAGCTCAAGCTCCTTTGGAGGAGTATCAATAACATTACCGTCAACCTTAAGCTCGTAGTTTGTAATATTGATGTAAAGCTTATCGTAAGAAACTTCTTTTTTCTCTTCGGCAGCGGCATTCTGACCTGCAGTACGTCTGAGAACTGCTTTGATTCTGGCAATTACCTCTTTAGTTTCAAAGGGCTTTGTAATATAGTCATCTGCACCTAATTCAAGGCCAAGAACCTTATCAAAGGTTTCGCCTTTAGCTGTTAACATAATAATAGGGGTTTGAGAGCTCTTGCGGATTTCTCTGCAAATCTGCCAACCGTCCATACCTGGAAGCATAATATCTAAAAGTACTAAATCCGGGTTTACTGTGTTGAAGGCATCAATGGCTTTAAGTCCGTCAGTGCATACCTCTGCAGTAAAGCCGTCTTTTTCAAGGTACAGTCTTAAAAGTTCACAAATATTGTTGTCATCATCTACAATCAAGATTTTTTCGTTTGCCATTTTTGAACCTCCTTTTTAGTTCAGTAAATATTATATATTGTTTGTATGAACAATTTTTTAAGTAAATTTTTATAATTTATAAATTATGGAAATTATTCCCAAGCTGTTAAGTTTTATTTCTTTTTCTTGCTTGCTCTCGCTTCACGTTTTGCCTTTTTGGCTTTTTCTTTGTTTCGTCTTTCAAGAGTTTTTTGTGATTTGGTTTTGCCTTTTGATTTAGCCATTATTACGGCAAGAACAATAAGGAAAAGTAAACAAAGAATAAGAAGAGCAATTATAATACCTTTTTTGAGTTGCTTGTCAGTTTTATCACTTTCTGACGGTGTTGTGGTGGATAGAAGAGTAGTTGTTGAACCCATAAAAACAACTTTAATAATTCCGTCTTCACCAACTACATATTTGTAACCCTCAGGTAATGGCTGGTATGTTCCCGAGCCAACAATATTACCGTTCTGGTCAACAAGCTGACCGTTTTCGTTGAGGGAAAGAATATTGCCTACAATATTCATAGCCGCATCATTAAAGTTACTTACAATAGGTGCTGCGGCAGGGTATGACGGCGTTGCGGTAACTATATGTGTCTGACCGTTACTGTCAACAGTTGTGCCGTATGTAGGTATAATGCCTGTGAGGTTGCTGCCCTGAGGCGGCTTTGTGCCTTGATAAATATTGATTTTGTATGTCGATTTTGTTGTTTTACCGTTTACCGTGTAGCTTGAAACGACTGTAATTGTTTGCTTTAACTGGTCTGCAAGCTTAACAAGGGCGTATCTGCCTGCTTGTACTGTCTGACCGTTAATAGATGTAAGTGTTCCTGTTTTTATTGGTTCGGGATTGATATAAATATCGTTTCTCTTGGCATCAAGATATACGTCATATTCGTATACGTCTGAGTAAAATTCGTTTTCAAGCCTGAAACGGTTAGTTCTTTTTATTACAATATCAAAGCATTCCTCGTAAGAGTATTTTGTATGTGAAATTGTAACGTTAGCATCTTCAAGTGCCATTCTCTGAAGAATGTAGTATGGAATAGTCTGTACCTTTTTTGCACTTTCTAAAGAGGTAGGGTCAAGAGAAACCTTGAACTGTGTACCTAACATTGCGGTAAGGTATTTTTGTGTAAGCTCCTCGTGAGTTGCAGCCTCTGAATCAATGGAAAGACCGTAACCGCGTATTGTCATAATAGCAACACGCCTGAAAACTTCTTTTCTTTCAAGCACGGGAACCTCTTTGAAGGTAACGTATCCGTTAACGTATAAGGACATTAAGGATGTGTAATAAATATAATCTTCAAGGGAACCAAAAGTATTTTTACCGAAATGCTTTAAAATAAAGGCTGTAAGTGAATTCTGGTTGCCTGAAAGTGATGCAATGTAAAATACAAGGGCTTCCTCTAAGGTTGAGCCCTCAGGTATTTCAAGGTGTTCACCTTTATAAACGTAGTATAAATCATTGCGCATCATAGCATAAAGGGCACTTATCATAAGTACTCTTTCTGCATCTGCTTCGTCTTCTGCGGTTACAATAATGCCGTTTTCACGTAGCCAATCTGCCTTTGTCTGGTTAGAAACAGTAGGCTCGGAAATAATAGTTAAAGCACCTATCTGGTTTAAAACGTAAAGGTAAGCGGCACGTTGAGATTCTTCGTCAAGTGTATAGTTTTTTACACATTCATCAACCTGTTTTTTGAAATGAGGTGCATCTGAAGTGTAAGGGTAATCTGTAACAGGAATTAAAGTTTCTGCTAAAGCGATGCCCTCGACGGAAAGTAAATCCTCTTTAACAGTAAGTTCGCGGAGCCATGAAACATTATTTTCACTGTATACATATTGTGTGTTGACGCCAATGTTTGTGTCAAGCTTTGTGGCAAAATCCTTCGCAAAAGCAGAAGGCATAGATGCGGAAATAAAAAGTATTACCGTGATAATTGCAGATAATACTTTTACATATCTTTTCATATACACTTCTCCTTTCACTGAAATATCTTTTAATTATACCAAAAAAACATTTATTGGTCAATTGCTTTGGTTTGGGTTTAATTGGTAATTTTATTTAGAAAAGCAAAAAACAGTTGTTGATTTATACTCTTCATTTGCATCGTACACACAATTTGGCCATTCAGGATGGTTAGGTGAATCAGGGTAAACTTGTGTTTCAAGGCAGAAAGCACTACGTTTTGTTATAGGAAGGTTGCCTTTTCCTATAATTGAGCCATCAAGGAAGTTGCCTGTGTAAAGCTGTACGCCCGGCTCAGTAGATTTAACCTGCATTGTTATACCGCTTTTATCACCTTTAGCAACGGCAATTGTTTTAAGGGTACCGTCATAATCTGCAATGCAGAAATTGTGGTCATAGCCCATACCGTTTTTAAGCTGAACAAAATCCTCTTCAATATCTCTGCCGATGGTCTTTTCGGTTCTGAAATCAAAGGGAGTACCCTCAACCTCAGGTAATTCACCTGTTGGAATACTGCTTTCGTCAATTGCAGTAAAACGGTCTGCATTTATTTGTAATGAGTGATTAAGCACGTCACCGCTATCGTAACCGTTAAGGTTAAAGTAAGCGTGGTTTGTAAGGTTGATAACTGTTTTTTTGTCTGAAATTGCATAGTAGTCTATTGCTAAGCAATCGCAGTCATCAAGAGTGTAGGTAACTTTAACTGTTACGTTCCCCGGGAAACCGTCTTGTCCGTCAGGGCTTGTGTATGAAAATACAACAGAGCTTTCGCTTAAAGCTTCACCATTCCAATGTGCAGAGCTGTATTCTCCGCCACCGTGCAAGCAGGTTACACCTTTTTCATTTTTTGTAACACTATATTTTATTCCGTCAATAAAAAATTCACCGCTTTTTATTCTGTTTGCATATTGTCCTACAACAACACCTTGGTAATCGCTACGGTTAATGTGACCGTCAAGAGTGTCGTGACCAACAAGAATATCAATAAAATTTCCGTTTTTATCTTCTATAAAAAATTTATCTAAAGTGGCACCTTTTTCAATAATCTGAGCCTTTGTACCTTTTGCATTTGTAATAATAAAAGCGTGAACGTTATTGCCGTTCATTTCGCCATAAATAATCTTTTCAACAGACATAAAAATACCTCTCCAATATAATATATAATATAATAACCTATATAGTACATTAAAGTCAAGAAAAGGTGAGATAAAATAAATAAGTTTACAGTTTCTTTTTAATTCCTTAACAATTGGCTCGACGTATACATTGATTATTTATACATTTTATGGTAAACTACAAATTGAATTAAGGTGAAATTCCAGTGAAAGGAGCAGGAATATGCAAGCTTTAATTATGAATCTTATGCTGTTTTTCCGTTATGCAATGCTGAGCATAATTTTGTATATTGTTATAAGGATGCTTATTGCTCTTTTCTTTAAAAAGGTAAGTGACCCTGTCAGAGGTAAGCTTGTTAACCCCATTACTAATGAGGTGATTACTTTACGTGAAAGGGAAACCTCTATCGGAAGAAATAAAATCTGCGACGTGATATTGCCTTACGATACAATTTCACGTCTGCATTGTGTTATTGCTTACAGAAATAAAGGCTTTGTTATTTTTGACACTTTTTCAAAATCAGGTGTTAAAGTAAACAACAAAAAAATAGACGGTAAAGCTCTTATCCGTAACGGAGATATGCTTAATATCGGTGGTATGGAATTTCAGCTCCGCGAATCAAAGTATAAATATATTAAAGATAAAAGCTCCTTACCCGGTACACCGTCATACGGAATAATATTGATTTTACTTGCAGTTTTTAATGTTATTTCAATGCTTATCAATATGTTTCCTGAGGGTAAATTTGCTCCTGTTATAGTGTGTGTTTACCTTGGGTATATTGCATTACAGTGGTGCTATTATCTTTTTGCATCGTACATTCTTCGTCTGAATAATTTTGAGCTTGAAATGATTGCTTTTGCCTTTTGCTCTGTGGGACTTGCTATTATCGGCAGTATGTATCCGCAGGCGGTTTTAAAGCAGCTTTTTGCAGTTTGTCTCGGTGTGGCAGGTTATTGTTTACTGCTTATTATTTTGCGTTTTACAGATACTATAAAGGTTATTCGTATGGTGCTGGCAGTCGGTGCAATAGGCATACTTGCAGTTACACTTTTCATTGCTGAGCCTACAAACGGTGCACGTAACTGGCTTAACTTAGGCGGTATTTCCATTCAACCGTCTGAACTTGTTAAGGTATGCTTTGTTTTCGTCGGTGCAGTCACTCTTGAAAAATTGCAGTCTATAAAAAATCTTTCTCTGTATATTGTTTTCTCTGCTATATGTGTGGGAGAATTGTTTTTGATGTTTGATTTCGGCACGGCACTTATATTCTTTTTTACCTTTGTTATTATTGCTTTTATGCGCTCTGGTGATGTTAAAACCCTTACCCTTGTTTGCGGTGTAGCTGCAGTAGGTGCAATTGCGATTTTAATTTTAAAGCCATACGTGGCATCAAGATTTTCAACGTACCTTCACGTATGGGAATATATGGATGAGGGCGGGTACCAGCAAACACGTACTCTCATATATGCTGTAAGCGGCGGCTTGTTTGGGCTTGGTCTTGGTAACGGCGAATTGCGAAATATTTTTGCAGCGGCAGAGGATTTGGTCTTTGGCGTGGTATCAGAGGAATTCGGACTTATTATGAGCTTTCTTGTGCCTGTAACGTATTGCTTTATCGCTGTGTGGACTGTTATAAATGCAAAAAAAGCCAAGTCAACCTTTTATACTCTTTCAGGTGTTGGTGCAATATCTATGATTCTTTTTCAGAGTATGCTCAGCATATTCGGTATAACAGATTTATTGCCCTTGACCGGTGTGACCTTGCCCTTTATAAGTAAAGGCGGTTCAAGTATAATCAGTTGCTTTTGCTTGCTGGCATTTATAAAAAGCATAGATACAAGAACATTTGCAAACTTCAAGCCTGAGCTTGTTGCACGGGATGTTTACGTTTCAAAAAAGACCGAAAGCGAAGGAGATGACGCCTATGAAAACGACGGCTAAACGAAGTATTTCTGTTCTGCTCCTTGTTGCTATTGTTATATCAGGTCTTTCGGTGCTCGGTTACCGTTTTTATGCAAATGGTGAAAATTGGGCAACTCTTCGTGCTAATGCTCACCTTACGGAAAACGGTAGCTTTACAGGTGCAGGAAACGTTGTGGACAGAAACGGTGAAATTCTTGCATTTACTGAAAATAATGACCGTAAATATAATGCCTCAGAAAGAATAAGGCGTTCAACACTTCATATTGTTGGTGATACGGAGGGCTACATATCCTCCGGTGTTCAAACGGCTTATAAAACACAGCTTACAGGCTATAATAAAATTTCAGGCTTGTACACTTTAAAAAAATATGGCAGAGGCAATGATGTTACACTTACAATAGACAGTAAGGTGTGTGCCGTTGCATATGATGCACTTGAGGGCAGAAACGGCGTTGTTGCTGCATATAACTATAAAACAGGAGAGTTACTTTGCTCTGTTTCAGCACCGAATTACGATGTTGATAACAAGCCGTCTGAGGATGTAATAAATGAAAATAAAGACGGTAAGTATGAGGGTATTTATCTTAACAGATTAATTGATGGTCTTTATACGCCGGGCTCAATTTTTAAGGTGATTACAACTGCTTGTGCATTGCAGAATGTACCTGATATAAAGCTTTTCACTTATACGTGTACAGGTGAAGAGGATATAAACGGTGTTAAGGTTACTTGTCCTGATGTTCACGGTGAAATGAATTTTGAAGAGTGCTTTACTAATTCCTGCAATTGTGCCTATGCAGTAATTTCACAAAAAATAGGGAGCCGGAATCTTCAGAATACAACTGCTCAATTAGGCTTTGGTAAAAAATATGCTTTCGGTAATACCGAAACAAAGCCGAGCTCCTTTGACCTTTCAGAAGCAGGTGCAGGCGATTTGGCTTGGGCAGGCGTAGGTCAGTACAATACACTTGTTAATCCTTATCATATGCTTACGGTTGCAGGTGCTATTGCAAATTCAGGGCAGGCAGTTTTACCTTATGCAGTTTCTTCTGTTATAACTCCGGCAGGTGACGTTGTTGAAAAAACAACTTCACAGACCGTTGATTATATTACTCCTGAAATAGCCGACGAGGTAGCACGTATGATGAGAAATAACGTCGCAAACAAATACGGCGACGATAAATTTCAGGGCTTGTCTATGTGTGGTAAAACCGGTACTGCTGAAGTAGAGGATGGTAAAAAACCGCACTCATGGTTCATTGGCTTTTCACAGAACGAAAGCTGTCCTGTCGCCATTGTTGTAATAATTGAAAATGGCGGTTGGGGCTCGCAGAATGCGGTGCCTGTTGCATCAGAGGTTATGACAGAGATTTATAAATCTGTGTCATAATAACAGAATTTAACAAATAATTAACGTGTTTCCTTTATTATTAAAGGGAACGCGTTTTTTGCTTGTTTTTTGTTACGAAATGTTTACAAATATTAATGTAATATCGGTTGACTTATAACCGAAAATATTGTAAAATAATTTGTAAATTTAAAATGACTAAGTACGTCGTTTTTTCAATGATTT
>JAZUMM010000188.1:0-2921 GCA_045603625.1 Acutalibacteraceae bacterium
TATGCTCATCGAGGTTTTTAGCTTAAAAATTACTCAACAGTAATAGTAATTGTTCCGCCAACTGCACTCCAGCCATCTTTTCCGTTATTCATATTTGTTCTTGCGTAGATGGTGTAAGTATATGTTTTACCGGGGGAAACGTTTGTATCAATAGCAGAAGTGGGAGTTTCACCTTGTTCATAATTTATGAAGCCGAATTCTTCCTCACCCTCAGCTTTTCGCTGAAGAATATAAGCACCGGCATATTCATTAGCTTCCCATTCAAGATGTACTCCGTCTGCAAAAGCCTGTGCAGAAATAAAATTAACAGGAGTTAAAAAAGCCATGTATCTGTTGGGTGCGTAAGCGTAGTCACTTAAGAAGCCGTTGTCATAGGTTCTCACTGCGTAGCCATAGATGTTACCGTTTTCTGCGGTTTCATCAACGTAAAGCAAATAACCGTATTGGTCTTTTGCTAATTCGCTTTCTGAAACAACTGCTATTCTTTCCCAATTTTCAGCACCATCAAGTTGTCTGTAAACATAGTATTTATCTGCACCCGAAACGGGCATCCAAGCAACTTGAATTCCGGTTTCAGTATTTGTTAAAGAGTTCATAGAGGGTTTTGCAATGGTTGGTGCTTTGGCTTTGATTTTTAGTCCGCTTGTGTTGTAATAGCTGGTGTAATTGCCGCTATATGCTTTGACTGTATAGGTGTATGTTTTTCCTCCATCATAATCTTTGTCGGTAAAAGAATAAGTTTTGTTGTTTGTTGTTGTGCCGATAAGCTTAAAGCTACCTGAACCGGTTTTTCTGTAAATCTTGTAGCCTTCTGCATCGGTTACTTTTTTCCAGGTGATTTTTACACCACTGCTTGTGTTTTTTACTGAAGAAAGCTTTGGTGTTGAGAGGAATACCTGTTTTACGGTTTTATAGCTACTTGTATTTTTGCTGTTAATTGCTTTTACACGGTAGGAATATGTTGTGTTATTCTTAACAGAAGAGTCTTTATAATAAAGCTTTGAAGTAGTGGTGAGCTTCTTCCAATTGGATTCGCCACTTGCTTTTCTGTAAACAGCATATTCTTTTGCACCGCGGATTTCATCCCAGGAAAGGTTTATTGAAGATGTATAAACCTTAGTTTCAGCCTTAGGTGCTGCAAGATATTTACAAGAAAGACCTGAGTTATATGAGCTTTCAGTTTTGCTCTTGTATGCTTTTACGGTATAGGTATAAGTTGTGCCTGATTTTGCAGTTTTATCGGTATAGTACAATTTACTTGTTTTACCTATATATTTATAGCTGCCGCTACCGGATTTTCTGTAAACATTATAGCCTTCTGCACCTGTTACCTCTTTCCAGGTTACTTTAACGCCTGAAGCAGAATTTTTTGCAGAAGAAAGCTTGGGTGAGGAAAGGAAATATTTGCTTACAACATTATAACCGCTCATTATATCGCCTTTAGCGGAACGCACACGATAATAATATTTCTTACCGCTTTTGGCAGTTTTATCGGTAAAGGATGTACCAGTTACTGTGTCAATAAGGCTCCATTTTGAAGAACCTGATGTCTGGCGATAAATTCTGTATTTTGTTGCACCTGCAACTTTTGCCCATTTAAGATAAACACCTTTTGTTGTAGTTTTTATTGTAACATCGGGAGCTTCATAGTAGGTATGAGTAACGCCGGTTGAATTGAATGTACCATCGCCTACAAAATTTATACCTCTTACAGTGTAAATGTATTTTTTACCGCCTTTTGCAGTTTTGTCTATGAAAGAGGTTTCATCTGCATCTATTGTATCAAGGCGAGTCCATTTTTTTGCACCATCAGCCTTTCGGTAGATTCTGTATTTATCTGCAACGGAATTAGCAGACCAAGTAACTTTTACACCTTGGTTTGTACTTGTAGCTTTGATATTTTTAATTTTTGCAGGTTCGATTATTGAACCACCGTTATTAATAACCAAATCAGAAGAAATACAGCAATCAGCATAATCTTTTTCACCGATTTTAAGAGGTGTTAAGCCGTCAAGGGTGGTTTTGGTTTTATCTTCAACTGCAACCAAACCATAGGTGGGATGGTCTATGAGATTGTAAACATATGTAATATTTTCAGTTGTTCCGTCATCGTTTTCATAAGAAAAATGATAAAAACCATATTTTGTTCCGTTTTCGTCAACACAAAGGTCAAAAGGTTCTTTTTCTTCAGGGAAGAAAATTGTTTTGTATGAATCATCCTCTTCTTCAGGATAATCTGTATAACCAATATAATAACCCAAATTTTCATCATACATTGGCTCAAATTCAGTAACTACTGTGAAGCTGTTGAGAGATTTGACTTTGCCATATTCGCTTAAAGTATAGCAACCGAGAAGCTCATCATAGGAAACGGCATAAACAACATATTTGCCTGTGGGTTCATAGGTTTCTTCGTTATAGTCAGTATCTGCTATATAATGCACGCCATCTTTTTTCAAACCGAATTCATACCAGTCATAGTAGTTCCATTCTAAGTCATAAGCTTCCGCTTGTTCGAAAAAGTCAACGGTGTATTTTTCAAATACAGGCGCATCACCAACAACATTGCCGCCTAATTTGATAATTTCAGCAGGGTCTGTTATTGTTGAACCTATTATTGAAACAGCGTCAGAGAAAAAGTCGGGATTGCTGTAGAATTTAAGCTTTACAGTGTCTTCAACATGGAAAAATGATGCAGTTTCATCAGCTTGGATTGTTAAGCCGGTAATAAAAGCATCTTCACTTCTGCCGAGAACAAGTTCACCATTACCAATAAGAGTAATGGCACCGCCCCATTCCATACCAACAGACATAATACCGGATAATTCATTATAGCCCTCAAGCTTGATTTTGAAGTCATCGCCCATACCCAAAACTGCAAGTATGGCAGTTTTAGACTTTACATTTTTAAGAGTGAGGGT
>JAZUMM010000189.1:0-2396 GCA_045603625.1 Acutalibacteraceae bacterium
ATGACGAAGCATACGATATCTGGACAAAGGACGTTGGCGTAAAGCCTGACCATATGGTACGCTTTGGCAAGGAGGATAACTTCTGGGAGCACGGTCAAGGTCCTTGCGGCCCTTGCTCAGAGCTTTATTATGACCGTGGTGGAAAATACGGCTGTGGCAGCCCTGCTTGTAAGGTAGGCTGCGAATGTGACCGTTACGTTGAATTCTGGAATCTTGTTTTTACACAGTTTGAAAACGACGGTAAAAACAACTACACACCACTTGCAAAGCCTAATATTGATACCGGTATGGGTCTTGAAAGACTTGCTTGTATTGCACAAGATGTTCATAACATTTTTGAAGTTGATACCGTGCAGAATATTATGAAGCATATAATGGAAATTGCACAAGTAAAATATCATGAAAATGAAAAAAGTGATATTTCTCTTCGTGTTATTACAGACCATATCCGCTCAACAACCTTTATGATTGGTGACGGTGTTATTCCTTCTAACGTTGGCAGAGGCTACGTGCTTCGCCGTCTTCTCAGAAGAGCTGCACGTCACGGCAGACTTTTAGGCATTACAAGACCTTTCCTTGCAGAGGTTTGTGAAACTGTTATAAAAGAAAATGAATCTGCATATCCGGGTCTTCGCGAAAAACAAGATTACATTATAAAAGTAATCTCAATGGAAGAAAACAGCTTCTACAAAACAATTGACAGCGGTCTTGAGCTTCTTAACGAAATGATTAAAAAAGCTGAAAACGGTGTACTTTCAGGTGCAGATGCTTTCAAGCTGCAGGATACTTTTGGTTTCCCAATTGATTTAACACGTGAAATAGCAGAGGAAAACGGTCTTACTGTTAATAACGAAGAATTTGAAAAGCTTCTTGCAGAAGCAAAGGCAAAAGCAAAAGCAGCACGTAAGGTTGCAGGAGCTGAAGGCTGGAAGGGCTCAGACGTTTCATTTACAGAATGTAAAACTACAAGCTTTAACGGCTATACTCAGACAGAGTGCGAGGCAAAGGTAATTGCTATTGCTGCAAACGGCGAAAAGGTTGACTTTGCAGAAGCAGAGCAGGATGCAGTTATTGTACTTGATAATTCCTGCTTTTATGCAGAAAGCGGTGGTCAGATTGGCGACACCGGTACAATTGAATTTGGTGACAATATTTTCACCGTTACAAACACTACAAAAACTGCAGAAGGTGTTATTCTTCATCACGGAACACTTTCAGACGGTGATGCTTTAAAAATCGGTGATACCGTAAAATGCAAAATTGACGTTTTACGTCGTGAAGCAATTATGCGTAACCATACTGCTGCTCACCTTCTTCAGGCTGCTCTTCGTGAAGCACTCGGCACACACGTTGAACAGGCAGGTCAGCTTGTAAATGCAGATGCAGTACGTTTTGACTTTTCACATTTTTCTGCTCTTACTGCAGAAGAAATTATTAAAATTGAAAACAGAGTAAATGAAATAATTCTTTCTGCTCAACCGGTAGTAACAGAGGAAATGGCTATTGAAGATGCAAAGAAAAAAGGCGCAATGGCACTTTTCGGTGAAAAATACGGCGATACTGTCCGCGTTGTTTCTGCAGGTGATTTTTCAACTGAGCTCTGTGGCGGTACACATGTAAAAAATACAGGTAACATCGGTCTTTTCAGAATAATTTCCGAATCCTCTGTTGCAGCAGGTGTAAGAAGAATTGAGGGCGTTACAGGTCTTGGTGTTATAAATTACCTTGACAGCCGTGAAGAGCTTATTCAGAATACTGCAAATGCAATGAAGCTTGCCAACGTAAAAGACCTTGCTACAAAGGCTGCTTCACTTTCTGCAGAGCTTAAAGCAAAAGAAAAAGAGCTTGAAGAGCTTAAGGCAGAAATTGCAAAGCAAAAAGCAGGTAGCCTTTTTGACAATGTTAAGGATTTAGGTTCTGTTAAGCTTATTACAGGTTCTTTAGGTGAAGCAGATGCTAATGCTCTTCGTTCAATGGTTGACTCAGCTAAGGATAAGGGCGATGACATTGTTATTATCCTTGCTGCAGAACAGAATGCAAAAGGATCTTGCTCATTTGCTTGCTACTGCGGAAAAGATGCTATTGCAAACGGCGCACACGCAGGTAACATAGTGCGTGAAATTGCACAGATTGCAGGCGGTAACGGTGGCGGCAAGCCTGATTCAGCAATGGCAGGCGGTAAGGATATTTCAAAAATATCCAATGCACTCAATGCGGCTGAAGAAATTGTTAAAGCAAAGCTTAAATAATTCAAAATATATAAAAACTCCTGTTATCAATCGGGATAACAGGAGTTAACTTTATATTTAAAAAGTATATTCTTCAAGAGTTTCACCTGCAAGATTTTTGTGGGTGATTTTTTCATCCTCAAGTATTATATATCCTCGTGGTGTATT
>JAZUMM010000190.1:0-4880 GCA_045603625.1 Acutalibacteraceae bacterium
ATAGCCATAACGGTATTGAGAGCAGTATCATAACCGATTGTGTAATCGCAGGAAGCGATATCGTTATCGATTGTGCCGGGAATACCTATGCAAGGTATACCCTTAAGAGTAAGTGCACGAGCGCCCTTGAATGTACCGTCACCGCCAATAGCAACAATACCCTCAAGACCAAACTCACGGCAAACTGCATCCGCCTTGTCCTGCACCTCGGGATCAGCAAACTCAGGACAACGTGCAGAATAAAGCATTGTACCGCCACGATGAATAATATCGGATACTGTACGAAGATTCATTTCATACATATCACCTTCGCAAAGACCCTTATAGCCACGACGGATACCCATAACTCTCATACCGCTTTCGCAACCGCTACGAACAACTGCACGAATGGCAGCGTTCATACCCGGAGCATCGCCACCGCTTGTAAGAACACCAATTGTTTTCACTTTCTTGTACCTCCATAAACAATATGTTTATCATATAAATCCATAGAATTATAACACACAAAATATAATCTTACAAGAGAAATTGCTAAAATTAGACATTAAAATACAACATTATTCTCTTATAACAACATTATCTGCGCCTAAAAGTGCATCCAGCTCTGCTTTTAATACAGAATTCACTTGTGAATGATACTGTGCGCCCATATAATGATATGCTTTTGTATCATTGAAATATAAATATACAGGTAAGTTACCTTTGTTCATTGACAAAAGACCTTTGATTTTTTCTATCTGTTGTTGATTTTGATTTTGGAGCCTTAAAAAGAAACCTGTCTTTTTCTTTTTTGTACCGTTTTGTGCAACTGAAGAATCAGTTGAAGCACATGTATTTTCAACTGATTTCGGAGCGGCAGTAACTTTTTCGGCAATTAATTTAATTTCATCATCCTTAACAGATAATTTACCGTCTACAAGTATAATACTACCCGGTTTCAATAAGCCTGTATAAGCCATCCATATTTTTGGAAAAACAATCAACTCAACAGAGCCGAATAAATCCTCAACAACACAAAAAGCCATTGTTTCATCGCGTTTTGTAACTTTCTTTTTAACGCTGTTAACAATGCAAACGAAACGAACTTGCTTGTTATCAATTTCTTTTTCTCTGCCTGAATCAACATATTCCTGCAAAATATTTGTTTGTGGACATTTAAGTGCCTGACTTACTTCTCGGTACTCCTCTAAGGGATGACCTGAAAAATAAAGCCCTGCAACCTCTTTTTCAAAGGAAAGAAGCTCATCCTTAGGTAATTCATTAAACTTTGCAAAAACAGGAGTATTGGAAAAATCCTCTGCACCAAAGGAAGAAAACAAATCAAGTTGGCCGCCTGCATACATATCATTTTCTTTAGCGGCACACTCTATTACAAGGTCAATGTTCTGAAGCATTTCTTTTCTGTTTAAATCAAGCCCGTCTAATGCACCTGCTTTAATTAAACACTCCAAAGCTCTGCGATTAAGCTCCTGTCCGCTGATACGCTTGCAAAAATCCCAATAGCTTTTAAAAGGACCATCCTCTTTACGAACACGAACAAGTTTATCAATAAGAGCTCTGCCGATATTTTTAATGCCCAATAAAGAAAAAACAATATCGTTGCCCTGAACATCAAAGGAAGCGGTGCTTCTGTTGACGTGCGGAGATAACACGTTAATTCTCAGGCGGTTACATTCATTAATATAAACAACTGTTTTTGATTCGTCACCGATAACGCTTGTAAGAAGAGCAGCCATAAAAGCTTTTGGGTACATAACCTTAAGATAAGCAGTTCTGTATGCAATAAGACCGTAAGCCGCTGTATGACTCTTATTAAAGCCGTAAGAAGCAAAGGAAATCATATCGGAAAATACGTCATTGGCAGTTTTTGCATCTATACCGTTACGAACCGCACCGTTAATAATTAACTCGCCGTTTTCATCCTTTAATCCGTTTATGAATATTTCACGTTCACTTTCCATTACATCGCGTTTTTTCTTACTCATTGCACGACGTACAACATCGGCTCGCCCGTAAGAATAACCTGCTAAGGTTCTGAAAACCTGCATTACCTGCTCCTGATAAACCATACAACCATTTGTTTCATCAAGAATATCCTTTAAAAGCGGTGTTCGGTACTGTATATGACCCGGATTCTTGCGATTATCAAGATACGTATCAATAAAGAACATGGGGCCCGGCCTGTAAAGTGCAATTGCAGCAGCAATATCAGCAAAGCAAACAGGCTTCATATTAACAATCAGATTGGTCATTCCACCGCTTTCGCATTGAAAAACCCCAACAGTATTGCCCTTTGATAATTCAGAAAAAACCTTATTACAATCAAGCGGAATTTTTGAAATATCAAATTCGGGCTCTGTTTTATGAATATATTTTAAAGCATCGTTAATTACTGTTAACGTTCTCAGACCGAGAAAGTCCATTTTTAAAAGTCCCAATTGCTCTATTTCGGTCATTGTGAACTGTGTAACAGTCTGGTCACCGTTTTTAGCAAGCGGAACATAGCTTGAGACCTCATCCCGAGTAATAACAACGCCCGCTGCATGAGTTGAAGCATGACGAGGCATACCTTCAACACGGATCGCCATATCAATAAGCTTCTTTATATTTTCATCGCTTTCATACAATGCAATTAAATCTTTATTTTTTGCAAGAGCATCTTTAATATCTTTATAATCTCTTGTAATCTGCTTTGCAACAACATCTCCTGTACTGTAAGGCAAACCCATAGCACGAGCCACATCACGCACGGCAGCCTTTGCCTGAAGAGTACCGAAGGTTACAATCTGTGCAACTCTGTCTTCGCCGTATTTACGGTTAACGTAATCAATTACTTCACCGCGACGTTCGTAGCAAAAGTCAATATCAATATCAGGCATACTAACCCTTTCAGGATTAAGAAAGCGCTCAAAAAGAAGCTTGTTTTCAATCGGGTCAATACCTGTTATACCTAAAGCGTATGCCGCGAGACTACCTGCAGCAGAGCCTCTGCCGGGACCAACGGGAATATTTTTTGATTTGGCAAAATTAATAAAATCGGCAACAATTAAAAAATAATCGTTAAAGCCCATTTCATCAATAACCCGTAGCTCGTAATCAAGACGTTCAATATATTCTTGCGGAATAGTTGAAAAAACTGTTCTTAACCCTTTAAGACACTCTTCTTTAAGAAAAGCCTTGTGGTCACTATAAGGAATATCAAAAAGAGGAAGTTTTGTAACACCAAATTCAAAATCAAAATTGCATTGCTCTGCAATAACCTGAGTGTTAGAAATCGCCTCAGGATAATGAAGAAAGGCTTCTACCATTTCATCCCCTGTTTTTAAATAGAACTCATCATTACTGAAGGCCATTGCATTGCTTTCGCCCACAACTTTATTAGTCTGAATGGCAATAAGAACATTCTGAACATCTGCATCTGCTTTTTGAACATAGTGAACGTCATTTGTTGCAACAATAGGTATGTTAAGTTCCCTGCTTATATTTATAACGCCGTCAAGAACCTCTTTTTCTTCAACCATACCGTGATTCTGCACTTCAAGATAATAGTTACCTTTACCGAAAACCTTATTGTACCAGGAGGCAACCTCTTTTGCTTCATCATAATTACGCTGAACAATTTTTTGCGCAACCTCACCAAACAAGCAACCTGAAAGAGCAATAAGACCATCGCTGTGTTTTTGTAAAATTTCTCTGTCAACACGAGGCTTTGTATAAAAACCGTCAACCCAAGCAGATGAAACAAGTTTAATAAGATTTTTGTAACCTGTTTCATTTTTACAAAGCAAAATCAAATGATAACGTTGACTGTCGAGCCCGTGAACCTTATCAAATCTTGAACGTGGCGCAACGTACACCTCGCAGCCAATAATAGGCTTTATACCTTGTGCTTTACATGCCTTATAAAAAGCAACTGCACCATACAAAACACCATGGTCTGTAACAGCAAGACTTTTTTGACCGCAATTTTTGGCATAAGAAACCAGCTCCTCAATACGACAAGCGCCATCAAGAAGACTATATTCAGTATGAAGATGTAAATGAGTAAAATCAGTCATAATAATTACTTCTGGCCGTAATAGGCATCCTTACCATGTTTCCTGAAATAATGTTTATCGGAAAGATATTTATCAATAGATGAAACATCTTTATTTAATAATTCTGTTTTCAGTGCCATTTCTGCAACAATTTCAAGAACTGCCGCATTATGTACAGCATCACTTGCATTTTTACCGAAAACGAAAGGTGCGTGTGAACGTACAAGCACAGCAGGTGTAGACTCCACATCAAGAGCATTCTCTTTAAAATGTGAAATAATTACTTTACCTGTATTAAGCTCATATTCTGATTTAACCTCTTCCTCCGTTAATGCACGTGCACAAGGAACACCCGTATATGAAAAATCAGCATGTGTTGTGCCGTATGCAGGAATATCACGTCCTGCCTGTGCAAAGGATGATGCATTTACAGAATGTGTGTGCACAACCGCATTGAGATTTTTAAACTCTTTATAAAGAATGTAATGTGTCGGTGTATCTGATGAAGGGTTATAATCGCCTTCTACAACAGAACCATCCTCAATTGACACAATTACAATTTTTTCGGGAGTTAAATCGGAATACGGAACACCTGACGGTTTTATTGCAAATACACCTGCTTCCCTGTCTACCTGAGAAACGTTACCCCATGTAAAAGGAGCAAGACCGTGAGCGTGAAGCTCAATATTCGCATTACAAACTATTTCTTTTAATTCTTTATACATACATATCACCTGATATTAATAATTATATAAATTATATATCTTATTAAACACTTTTGTCAATGATGTTGAAAATAGTAAAAAACTAATGACTTTTGCATCTTTTTATGTTATAGTAGAA
>JAZUMM010000191.1:0-2640 GCA_045603625.1 Acutalibacteraceae bacterium
CAAGCAGTTGCTTTTAAAAAGGATATTTGATATTTGTATATCGTTATGCGGGATAATATTTTTATCTCCGATATTTTTAATAACGGCGGTTGCCATAAAGCTTGATACTCCCGGACCTGTTTTTTACAGGCAAGAGCGTATCACACAATATGGAAGAGTTTTTAAGATTTTTAAATTTCGTTCAATGGTTAGCGGTGCAAAAACGGGAGCAAATCTTACCGTTAACAATGACAGCCGTATAACCAAAACGGGTAAGTTTATAAGAAAATTCAAAATTGATGAATTGTGTCAGCTTATAGATGTGCTTGTTGGTAATATGACTCTTGTAGGTACGCGACCCGAGGTTAAAGAATATGTGAATGAATATACACCTGAAATGATGGCGACTCTTTTACTTCCAGCGGGTATAACCTCAAAGGCAAGCATTATATACAAAAACGAAAGTGAGCTTTTGCAGAGTGCAGAAGACCCCAAGTCAGTGTATCTCAGGGAAATTTTACCTAAAAAAATGAAGTATAATCTTGAAGGAATCGCGAAATTTGGGATAACAAACGAGATTAAATTACTTTTTATGACAGTTTTTGCAATTTTGGGTAAGGATTATTCTGAAGAAAATGAATCCGAAAGAAAAACGGAGAATGTATGAAAAACGATAAGAAAACAAAAAAATTAGTTGCGATTGTAACTAACAATGATGATGATATTTATTGCTTCAGAAAAGAGCTTGTAGAGGGTATTAAATCAGCAGGGTATGACGTGCTTATTTCTTGCCCTTATGGCGAAAAATTTGAATTGATGCAGCATATTGAATACGAATATGATAACCCGATTATTGACAGGCGCGGTACAAATATTGTTGCTGATTCAAAGTTGTTTTTACATTATCTGAAGCTTTTGAAAAAATATAAACCGGATATAGTTCTTACATATACCGTAAAGCCGAATATTTACTGTGGGATGGCAGCTCATATATGTAAAATACCTGTTATTTGTAATGTTACGGGCTTTGGTAGCGTACTTAAAATGTCACGTTGCGTGCAAAAACTTATAATGGCTATGTTTAAGTTGTCTTTTAGCAAAGCAAAGTGTGTTATGTTTCAAAACGAATCAAATATGAAAAATGCTCTTGAAACAGGTATTGTTAAACGTGATTACAAGCTTATACCCGGGTCAGGTGTTAACACTGAAAGATTTTTTAAGCAACCCTATCCTCAGGGAGGAAACGGTATAGACGGCGAAACTGTAGTTTTTAACTATATTGGTCGCATACTTAAAGACAAAGGCGTAGAGGATTATATTGAGGCGGCAAAAAGGATAAAGGAAAAATATCCTAACACGTCATTTAATATGTTAGGTTTTATTGAGGAAACGGAGCTTCATTACGTTGAGGATTTGAAAAAACTTCAAGAAAAGAATGTTGTTACTTTTCACGGTAGCCAGAAGGATACAAGACCGTTTATAAGGTCCTCACATGCAATTATACACCCTTCTACCTACGGCGAAGGTATGAGCAATGTGCTTCTCGAAAGCGCATCTTCCGGTAGACCGATTATTTCTACTGATAATCCCGGATGCAAAGAAACTTTTGTTGATAACGAAACAGGTTTTCAATATAAGGGTGGAAACGTTGACGAGCTTTGCGAGAAAATTGAAATGTTTCTTGCAATGCCAAATAACGAAAGAGCCTTAATGGGAGAAAAAGGCAGAACTTACATAGAAAAGAATTTTTCACGCGAAATTGTTGTTAATGCTTATTTGCAGAAGATTAAAGAATTGATATAGAGGGTGTTAGTTAATGGAGAATTTGTTTTCGGATTTATACGAAAAAATACTTGTAAAAGAAAAGAAAATTTCTCTTGTAGGCTTAGGCTACGTTGGTATGCCTATTGCGGTTGCATTTGCAAAAAAAGCTGAAGTAATAGGCTATGACCTTAATAAAGAGAAAATAGAAATATATAAATCGGGAATAGATCCAACTAATGAGGTTGGAGATGACGTAATAAAAGCTACTACAGTGGAGTTTACCTCTGACGAAACAAAGCTTTCAGAAGCAAGCTTCCACATTGTTGCGGTTCCTACGCCTGTAAATAATGACCATACACCTGATTTAAAGCCTGTAATCGGAGCAAGCGAGATTGTAGGCAGAAATCTTACAAAGGGCTCAATAGTAGTTTATGAATCTACCGTATATCCCGGTGTAACGGAAGAGGTTTGCATACCTATTCTTGAAAAAGAATCGGGTCTTGTTTGCGGTGTGGATTTCAAGGTTGGTTATTCACCCGAAAGAATTAATCCTGGTGATAAGGTCCACAGACTTGAAACGATTGTTAAAATAGTTTCCGGTATGGATGATGAGACGCTTGATATTGTTGCAAAGGTATATGAGCTTGTGGTTGATGCAGGGGTGTACCGTGCAGACAGTATTAAGGTCGCTGAAGCTGCAAAGGTTATTGAGAACAGTCAGCGTGATATCAACATTGCTTTTATGAATGAGCTATCAATTATTTTTAATAAAATGGGTATTGATACAAAATCTGTTCTTGAGGCTGCAGGAACAAAATGGAATTTCCTGAAATTCTATCCGGGTCTTGTTGGCGGTCACTGTATCGGCGTTGACCCTTACTATCTTACATATAAGGC
>JAZUMM010000192.1:0-7532 GCA_045603625.1 Acutalibacteraceae bacterium
TGGCGATGCCGGTCGCGTAAGAATTGAATTAAACGGTGATAAAATATCACTTCACATTGCAAAAGCAAACGAAGAAGATACACCTGACGATGATATGAAGCGTGTTGCACTCAGCCTTCTTGACCTTGATAACTTTGATGAAAGAGACCTTAAGTATATTTTTGAAGAGTATATTGAAACTCTTGAAAAAAAGTTTGGTGAAAAAAGTTCTTCAGGTAAAAAGTTACCTACCCCTGTTTCAAGAACACAGGCAAAAAATGGTGTTGTTGCTTATGATGCAAACACTTTAGGTGACCGTTTCACTAAATTATTCCCTGAACTCAGAGATGAATATAAAAACAACGTTGAAAAATACGATGAATTTCTTGCAGAAGATTTCTTTGTAAACCACGGTAATCGTCTCGTTATTGAAACAATACGCGGAAACGACCAGACTAAAATGCGCAAGCTCTTTAACCTCTTTAATGAAATATATGAGGATGGCACTAACGATACACAGAGCCTTGTTGCAGTTACAATTATTGGTGTTTCAATTGCTGAAAATATGGACTTACTTGAAAAATGCCAACCATATTTCAGCGACACAATAAAAGACCCTGTTAACGAAATAATTCAGTACCTTGCTAAAAGCAAAAGTGCAAGAATGAGACTTGAGCATCCACCTGTATACAAACCGCAAAAGCAAAAGAAAAAAGGTATGTTTGCATCAATGCTCGGTATGTAAAAAACACCGACTGTCTTTAATGACAGTCGGTTATTTTTTTGAACATTTGCAAAATAAAAACTCTCGCAGTAACCTGCGAGAGTTTAATTTATTAATTCAGAAACTTGCGATTTCTTAAATAATTTCTTTTTTCTTTCTGGTGAGAACGAATGCTGCAGTTGATACTAAACAGATTGTTGTTGCAAGTGCTATACCTGCATCGCCTGTTTGTTCTGAACCTGAAGAGGAGCCCTCTGCAGTTGTATCATCGTTACCGCTGCTACCGTCGTCAGCTGTTGTATCATCCGGATTTTCGTCATCAGGACCAAATAAATCTGACAAGAAGTCGATAATCATATTAAGAAGGTCTTCGAAAATACTAAAGTCTAAACCAAGTGCTTCAAGTATACCAATGAAGCCCTTTGACACATCAACGTCACCATCAACAAGCTGTTCAATGATATCTGTGATTTCTGCGTTACCTAATGTGTTTGCAATAGCATCTGCAAAATCGTAGAATGTAACGCCGTTACCGTTAAGCATATCTCTGATAAGCTGAAGAAGTGTATTAATTGTGCTAACTTGCTCTTCCTCTTCCTCATCAACCGGAGCAGATGTTGCCGGTGGAGTATTTTCAGGGAAGCTGAAGTTAATTACTGTATTCTCGTAGAGCTGAGTTGTTGTAACGTCATTATCGTTACCATCATCTGTACGGAATTCATCAATGTAAAGATTCAAAGAAGTCTGAGCCTTTGTTGTATCAATAACATTAAATGTTATGTACATAAGTTCTGTTGCCTGATTCTTTGTAACACCGTTGCCTGATGGAATCCATGCCATAGCGTATTCATTGTCTGAACCGGATTTAAGACCGGAAACAAGAAGACCGCTGAAGTTTGGAACTACATTACCTGCAGAATCTACTGAACCTGCAAGGTTTGCTTTTGCAACGGAAAGAACTGAAGGGTCAAACTCAAAGTAGAGGTTAACACCGACAAGCTTCTGAAGGTTTCTCGGAGCGGTGATTACAACTGTAAAGGTTGTTGTTGTAACTGCCGTTACCTGAGATGATGCGCTTGAATATTCGCCTTCCGCAACTTTCAATGAAAGCTGAGGATTACTAACCGCAGAACCTATCGGTGCAAGTGAAATGCAGATAAGAAGAGCGGAAAGAAAAATCGCAAGTACTTTCTTCATAATATCTTCCTTTTAATTGAATTTGGGGTAATTCCCCTTTTTCTGACAAGCGGGCATAGATATACCGACACTTATAGCCTGAAACAATTATATTACAAATAGATTTGATTGTCAACCTATAATTTGCTTTTATTGTACTAAAAAAGAAAAATTTTTCATATTTAAAAAGTGACTACAAACCGCATAATATAGCGGTTTGCGGACACTTTCGGCATTTTAAACAAAATCAAGCATTTATTTTGTACACCCACATTTATTGCAAAAGAAGTGTTTCTAAATAAATATCTGTAATTTCTGTACCGTTGTAATTATCAATTGCACTCAAAAGTCTGCTTTTAAGTTGTTTCTTTTCTTCTTCCGTAATATGTTCACTCATATTTTCTTTAACAGGAAGCAAAAAGACACCTAAAGAACAGCTTTCCTTTAAAACATCAGGTATCATTCTAACCACTCTGCCGTTAATTGTACGCTTTGTAAATCTACAATTTTTATTACATAACGTGCATATATAATCCTCGTCAACAAAAGGTAACGGCGGATTTTTTACGGCAGGAGTTTTAGATACAAGCGCACCTGTAGGACAAACACTTACACAAGCACCGCAGGAAATGCATTTGCTGTTTTCCAATGGTAAGTCAAATGCAGTAACCGGCACTGTGCCGAAGCCCCTTCCGAAAAGTCCCAGATTTTCGGTACCGGATATTTCTTTACAAGCCCTTACACATTGACCGCAAAGAATACACTTATTGTTATCACGGACAATAAAAGGATGGCTTTTATCCTTCGGATATTGACGGCTTTTACCTGAAAGCAGATTACTTAACGCATCATATTCCCTTGCTAAAGGTAAAAGCTCGCAATCATAAACACTGCTGCAACCGCACTCCAGGCACCTTGATGCTTCTCGCATCGCTTCTTCTTTTGTAAAGGTTTCTGCAACCTCTGAAAAATCAGTTTTTCTTATATCACTATCCTGTAACCTGGCTTCGCACCTTTCAATTACAGGGATTGACGAAAGCGCCGAAGCATCGAAATTCCTGTTTACTGAATACGGAGGAAGCTGTGGCGGAACAGGAACACCGTTAAGGTAACAATCTATTGAATTTGCAGCATATTTACCGCCTGCGATTGCGCGTATTGCTATATCAGGTCCCTTATTAATAACGTCGCCTGCGGCAAAAACGCCGTCAATTGACGTCATATAAGTAACCTCATCAACACTTATTGTACCTTTTTTTGTTAATTCCAAGTCGCTAAGTGAATCTGTTACCACCTTTTGACCGATTGCAGAAATTATTGTATCGCATTTGAGAACATCAATACTGTTTTCAACAGGAACGGGTTTACATCTGCCTGAAGCGTCAGGCTCGCCCAGCTTCATATTCTGAATTTCAAGTGCAACGGCTTTACCGTTTTCTTCAATAACCCTGACAGGAGCAGCGAGAAAACGGAAATTAACACCTTCATCCCCGGCATCACGTATCTCTTCTTTTTCGGCAGGCATTTCCGCCTCTGTTCTTCTGTAAACAAGAGTTACATTTTCACAGCCGAGACGGACTGCAGTACGAACAGCATCAATAGCGGTATTGCCGCCACCAACAACACAAACGTTTTTGCCAAGATTAACCTTCTCGCCGTTTGCCACTTTATAAAGCATATCTATACCGCTTACAACACCTTCAGCATTGTCACCCTCACAACCGAGGCTCCAACCACTCCAGGCACCGATTCCGATAAATACCGCATCAAAATCAGCTTTAAGTGAAGCTATTGTATAATCAACTCCAAGCCTTGAAGAATAAGCGATTTCAACACCCATTTCAGTTAAAATCCGCACTTCATTTTCAAGTATATCCTTTGGCAATCTGTAAGCAGGAATACCGTACCTGAGCATACCGCCTGCTTGCTTTTGTGCCTCAAAAACAGATACCTCATACCCTTTCAGCCTAAGAAAATAAGCACAGGAAAGACCTGCAGGGCCGGCACCGACAACAGCAACCTTTTTGCCGTTATTTTTTGCACAAGCAGGAACGTAATTTATATCGGAATCTGCAGCAAAACGCTTAAGACCACATATAGAAATTGGTGAATCCACAAATTTTCTGCGACAATTTTCTTCGCACGGATGCGGACACACTCTGCCTATGGATGCAGGCAACGGATTATCTTTTTTTATTAACTCAAGGGCTTCTTTTTCGTGCCCGTTTGCAATTAAGCCAACATACCCCTGAACATCCTGATGTGTAGGACACGCCATAAAGCAAGGCGCTTTGCAATCGCCTGCATGGTCTGACATTATAAGGCGGAGTGTTGCTTTACGACTACTTTCCAAATCAGGTGCATCGGTAGTAACATTCATACCATCTGTTACAGTAACAGAGCATGCTCTCAAGGGCTTTTTAATACCCTCTACGTAAACCAGACACAATCCGCAACCGCCATAGCTTTCAAGCTCTTTATTATGACAAAGATGAGGAAGATAAATTCCGTTATCAAGAATATTATCAAGAAGAGTTTTTTGAGTATCGGCAAGACACTCTTTACCGTTAACGGTTATTTTTACAATACTCAATTTACACCCTCCCCACTTATTTTTTCAATTGCCCCAAACTTACAGTTATCGAGACATTGTGAACATTTTATACACTTTTGCGAATCTATGACAAACGGCTCCTTTATAACACCGCTTATGGCATTAACAGGGCACTTTTTACTGCAAAGGGAACAACCTTTACACTTGTCTGCATCTATTTTGAATTTTATAAGAGACGTACATTTTTTTGCAGGACAACTTTTTTGATTTATATGTGCATCATACTCGTTTTTAAAATATTTAACTGTCGTTAAAACAGGGTTTGGTGCAGAATTACCCAATCCGCAAAGGGCGCCCGTTTTAATATTTTCACCTAACTCAACAAGAGTTTCAACATCACTTTCCTGCCCTTTTCCGTCACAGATATTACGAAGAATTTCAAGCATTCTTGTTGTACCGATTCTGCAAGGTACACATTTACCGCAGCTTTCCTTACTTGTAAAATCCATAAAGAATTTTGCCATATCCACCATACAGGTATCTTCATCCATTACAATCATACCGCCTGAGCCCATAATTGCACCGGTTTTACTTATATTTTCATAATCAATCTGAGTATCAAGCATAGGAGCAGGTATGCAACCGCCTGACGGACCGCCCATCTGGACAGCCTTTATTTTTTTATCATTTTTTATACCACCGCATATATCAAAAACAATATTATTGATGGTTAAGCCCATCGGAACCTCAACAAGTCCGCCTCTTTTAACTTTACCTGCAAGAGCAAACACCTTTGTACCTTTGCTGCCCTCTGTTCCGTACTCTGCAAATTTTTCGCCGCCGTTTTCAATAATCCAGGAAATATTTGCAAAGGTTTCAACATTATTTATATTAGTCGGCTTGCCTCTGAAGCCCTTTTGTGCAGGGAAAGGCGGCTTTGTTACAGGCATACCTCTGTTACCGCCCAAAGAAGCAAGAAGTGCAGTTTCTTCACCGCAAACAAATGCGCCTGCGCCCATCATAATACGAAAATCAAAAGAAAATGATGAGCCTAAAATATTTTCACCCAAATAGCCTTTTTCGTGCATCTGAGAAATAGCAATCTCAAGACGTTTAACTGCAAGAGGATACTCGGCACGCACGTAAATAATACCCATTTTTGCACCGATAGCAATACCTGAAATCATCATACCCTCAAGCACTCTATGCGGGTCACCTTCAAGCACAGCTCTATCCATAAATGCACCCGGGTCGCCTTCATCAGCATTACAAACAACGTACTTTTCGGTACCTTGAGAATTACGTGCTGATTTCCACTTGAAATGAGTTGGGAAGCCTGCACCACCTCTACCTCTGAGACCTGACTTTTCAACCTCATCAATTATGCCGTCTGCACCTATTTCAAGTGCCTTTTTTAACGCTTTATATCCACCGTTTTCAATATATGAATCTATACTTTCAGGATTGATTTTGCCACAACCTGATAATACAATACGTGTCTGCCCCTTAATAAACTTCAGTTCATCCTCTGTAAGACGATTTTCCTGAGGAATAACACCGTTTTTAAGAGATTGGGCAAGAGAAATTGCAGAAAGCTTATTAAGTCTGCCGAAAAGCACGCTTTCATTGTTATCTGTAATAATTTCAACAATCGGCTCCGCAAAACAAAGACCGTTACAGCCTACCTTTTCAACTGTAAAATCCGTTGAAGAAAAAGACTCTTCAAGACCACAAAGAACATCATTTGCTCCTGATGCTATACCGCAGGAGCCATAACCAAGAAGAACTCTCATTTTGACTCCTCCTCTCTGATTTCATCTATAATCCTCTGAACCTTATCAGGAGTGAGCTTGCCGTACGCCGTATCATTAATCATCATAGCAGGTGCAATACTGCAACAACCAAGGCAGGCAACCTCTTCCCACGAAAAGAGCCCGTCCTCCGTTACATCTCCTGCTTCAATATTTAAAATTCTTTTTACTGTATCTCCGATTCTTTCAGCACCGTTAACGTGACAAGCGGTACCCATACAAACCATTATGCGATATTTACCAACAGGCTTAAGGCGAAAACCTGCATAAAAGGAGGCAACGCCCATAATTCTGCTTGAAGGGATACCTGTTAATTGTGTAATATATTCAACAGATTCCTCGGAAATATACCCATCAGACCTTTGAACATCCTGCAAAACTGCAATAAGACTTTCTGACGGATCAGGATAAGAAGCTATGATTTTTTCAATAACTTCCTTTTTGGTTTGTACCATAAATATGCCTTCTTTCAATAGCTTTTTCGCCATTTAAATAGTTTACATTATTTCAGTACTTCTTTCAATAGCAATTTCTTCAAAAATAAGCCATCACTTACAACAAAAATATTTACTTTTACACAAAATCAATTATAATATTTGTTGGTGATAAAATGAAAAACTACGATTATTATTTATTTGACTTTGACGGAACCCTTTGTGATACTACCGAAGGAATTTTCAACTCAATACTTTATTCACTTGAATGGTACGGTATTAAAGAAACCGATTTGAAAAAGCTTGAATTTTTTGTCGGTCCGCCTCTTTTTGAATCATACAAAACCGTTTACGGTGTAAGTGACGATGATGCAAATGCCCTTATTGAAAAATACAGAGAAAGATACAAGGTCAAGGCAGCAGAAGAATCAAGGCTTTACAACGGCATTAAGAATATGCTGAAGGAATTAAAAAGACAAGGTAAAAAAATTGCAATTGCTTCTTCAAAACCTCAAAAATTTGTTGATGAAATTTCACAATATCACGATATTTATAAATATTATGATTTTGTTTCTGCAGAAAGCTTTAAAAACAACCACTCAAGCAAAAAGGATTTAATTAACGCCTGTCTTGACTACTTTGGCAACCCTGATAAAGACAAGGTTATTATGATTGGTGACAGATTTTACGACATTGACGGGGCAAACGCCGTAGGCATTGACAGTGCAGGTGCCGTTTACGGCTTTGGCACAGAGGAAGAATTAAAAAATGCAGGCGCAACCTATATACTTAATGCACCTGAGGATTTACTATGATATATAAAACGGCTGTAAAAACATTTTGTTTTTACAGCC
>JAZUMM010000193.1:0-7656 GCA_045603625.1 Acutalibacteraceae bacterium
TATATCACCAATCAACAGCTAAAGCAATAAAAGAAAAGAACAGATAACTGATGCTATCTGTTCTTCCGTGGTCGGAGTGAGGTGATTCGAACACCCGACTTCTTCGTCCCGAACGAAGCGCTCTACCAAACTGAGCCACATCCCGAAGTGTAAAATATTTAGTTTTTGATAAATTTCTGTTTGTGGGATGTTATGTGGTCATTTCTGTTTTTTGAAGTATTTTTCAAAATTTCTGAAATGCTAAAATCCCAATTGTATTAAGGCTTATGGCGGGTTTTGTTTTTTACTCGAACCGTCAGGACTGCGTTTTCCCGAACGAAGCGCTCTACCAAACTGAGCCACACCCCGAAATAGATATTAAATTTTAAATGGGACGTGTTTTCTTGCGAAAAAATCTTCGTCCCGAATTCGTTTGGAACGACCTGAAACCTTAAATTTTTCTTTTCGATAAAAAACAAGAGATAGGCATCTGCCTATCTCTTGTTTTTGGTCGGAGTGAGAAGATTCGAACTTCCGGCCTCTTCGTCCCGAACGAAGCGCTCTACCAAACTGAGCCACACCCCGAAATAAATATTAACTTTTAAATGGGACGGATTTTCTTGCGAAAAAATCTTCGTCCCGAAGGTCGCGCTCTACCAAACTGAGCCACACCCCGAAATAGATATTAAATTAGAAATTAGAAATTAGAAATTTGGAATTAAAGGGAAGCTATGTTTCCGACCGTTATAAGCTTCGCAACCATCCGCTAACCGATATTTACTAACCACTAATTGCTATTCGCAAAAGACAATAAGAATTATACTCTATACACAAGATAAAATCAAGTTAATTTTTATTTTTTTGCCAAAAAATATCGGCAAGAGTACTATCTCCTGCCGATATTATATCATTTTTTATATCCGTTATAGTAAACTGCTCCGCCTTTGAGGTCATAACCTCTTATTTGCATCATTTCTGTAACCGTTACCATCTGGTAACCTTTACTTTTTAACCAAGGAACCAATACTTCTGTAGCATCGGCAGTAGAACCATACAAATCATGCATAAGGATTATTGATCCATCCTTTACATTACCTTTAACTGTGGAAACAACGGCATTTTTATTTCTGGACTTCCAATCAAGAGTATCAACAGACCACTGAATTAAAGGATATTTTACATTTGTTTTTACGCTTGAATTAATACTGCCGCCCGGTGCTCTCACAAGAGTCGGTGCTTCGCCTGTAATATTTTTAACTGCAGAATTTGTTTTATCTATCTGCGATTTTATAGTTTTTGCATCATAATTTGTCAATATATAATGATTATACGAATGATTTGCGATTTCATTACCTGCATTATAAGCGCTTTTAACACAATCCTTGTATGTATTTACTCTGTTACCTACCACAAAAAACGTTGCACGCGCACCATTGTTTTTTAATGTTTTTACAATACGGTCGGTAACACCTGTGAGCGGACCGTCATCATAAGTAAGAGCGACCATAGGTTTATTCGGGTCAATGCCGAAAACAGACGTAGAGTATGATACAAGATTAGTATCTTTAACCCTTATTCTGAAATAATTTTCATAACCGTAATCACTTTTATTATGGGCTACGGTATACGTAACATTACCTTTTACAGTACCCACAGTTTTCCACGAGGTATTTTTAGTTGAACGCACGTCAACATAATAAGTAGAGTTATTATCAACCTTATTCCAATTAAGCACAATTCCCTGAGGTGAATGACGAGACGTAACCGTTGGTGCTTTTTTATATATTGTTGAAACGCCTGTTAAATTATAGCTTCCCGGAGTACCGTTATTTACCTGCCTTAAGCTATATGTATACTTCTGCCCTGCTTTAACATTATAATCCATAATGTAATTTGTATTTTTGTTGGTTACGACTTTTATGCATTGCCATTTGCTTTCGTTGCCAGCTTTTCTGTAAACTCTGTATTCAGTAGCAGAGGAAAATGTATTCCACACAACCATAACACTATTAGGTGTACAAGTTAGTTTAACCGTAGGCATTTTAAGGCATTTTATTTTTACGCCTTGTTCGGCTGAAATCTTTTTGTTTGTTTTATCAACATAAGTCAAGCGATATATATAATCCTTACCGTTTTTAACAGAATTATCCTGATAATATGTAACGTTAACCGCAGGCAAATCAGACCATTTTTTTGTGTCAGGGTCGTACTTTGCCACAACATACGATTTAGCATCCTCAATTTTCTTCCAGCTTACAAAAACGCCGTCTTTTGCATTTATAACCTTTATACCTTTCGTTTTTTCTGCATATTTATCCTTCAAAAAAACCAAAGCATCTTTGCTATTTTTGACCTTTGTATCTTTTCCGGCATTTGCAAATATCCCCATTGAAAAAAACGTACATAAAACCAAAATTACCGCAATTATTCTTTTTATATTCTTTCTCATTTCACATTCCTCAAAATTTTAATATAAATATTTTACCACACGAAATATTTCTTTTCAATACAATAAAAAAATATAGCCAAAACTTTGCATTTGCATTTGTTATATTTCACGATATCATTTTCTTGCTTTCTTATTTCTCTTATACTATAATATACATTGAATTAATTTGTTCGAAAGGCGGATTACAATGAACATAATTGTTGTTGGTATCGGCAAGGTTGGTTACACTGTTGCCGAACAACTTGCACAAGAAAATCACGATGTTACCATAATTGACACAAACGAAGATGTTATTAATGACACTTTGCAGGATATTGATGTAATTGGTGTTATTGGTAACGGTGCTGTTTCAAAAACTCTTCTTGATGCAGGTGTAAATGAATGTGATATGCTTATTGCTCTTACAGGAAGTGACGAATTAAACATCCTCGCTTGTCTCCTTGCAAAAAAACTAGGAGCAGAAAGCACTATTGCACGTGTAAGAAACCTTGAATACAGTAACGATTTAAAAATTATTAAAGACAGTCTTGGTCTTACAATGGCAGTTAACCCGGAAAAAGAAGCTGCTGCAGAAATCCAACGAATTCTTAAGTTCCCTACTGCAAGAAACGTTACATTTTTCGGTCATGACCAGGTTGATATTCTCAGTTTTGTTGCCAATAAAAACTGTGCACTCACCAATAAAGCTATAAAAGATTCTTTTTCTAAGCTTAAAACACAAGCACTTGCCTGTGCAGTTGAACGCGGTGACGACGTTTTTATTCCAACAGGTAATTTTGTTATAGAAGAGCACGACACTATTGCTGTATTGACACCTACAAAAACTGCTCCCGACTTTTTTAAACAAATCGGTTTTAAAACAAACGATATTAAAAATATTATGATAATCGGTGGCGGCAAAATTGCCATGTACCTTGCCGACTCTTTAAGTCACATAAACGTTAACACCACAATAGTGGAAAAAGACTTAGAAACTGCCAAAAACATCAGTGAGTTATTCCCAAAAATCAACGTTGTACACGGCGATGGAACAAACCGTTCACTTTTACTCGAAGAAGGATTGCTTGAAGCGGATGCGTTTATTTGCCTTACGGGAATTGATGAAGAAAACATTGTTCTTTCACTTTTTGCAAAAAACGCTTCACCAAAAATAAAGACTATAACCAAGGTTAACCACACTCTTTTCAGCGAAGTTATTAAAACTCTTGATATTGATAGTGTTGTTTACCCTAAATTCACAACTGCAAATATTATTCTCAGAAACGTTCGTGCAACTCAGAATGATGATGAGCGTAGTGAGGTTACACAGCTTACAAAAATTATTAACAATAAGGTTGAGGCAATTGAATTTGAGGTTGCAGAGGATTGCAGACTTATTGGTCAGACACTTAATGACCTGCAAATACGCAAAAATATTCTTTTAGGCTCAATAACACGAGGCGATAACGTAATAATCCCAAAAGGCTCCGACAACTTACAGGTTGGAGATACAGTTGTTCTTGTTACCACAACCGAGCGTCTTTCCGCACTTGATGATATTCTGGAGTAATGCGCTATGAATAAACGAATGATTGCATATATGCAGGGTGTTTTAATGATTTGTGAGGCAGGACTTCTCCTGCTACCTTTGACTACTGCACTTATATACAGAGAAACGAGCACACTTCCTGCATTTTTAATTACTGTGGCACTTTTATGTAGCATAGGTTTTGTACTTATAAAGCTCAAACCGTCAAATAAAACCATTTACGCTCGTGATGGACTTGTTATTGTTGCTTTAGGATGGATTGTATTAAGTTTTTTTGGCTCACTTCCGTTTTATATAAGCAGAGAAATACCAAAATTCCTGGATGCTCTTTTTGAAACCGTATCAGGCTTTACAACTACCGGCTCCAGCATTTTGTCAGATGTGGAAGCATTGAGCAAATCAATGCTTTTTTGGAGGAGCTTTACCCACTGGATAGGTGGTATGGGTGTACTTATATTTGTCATGGCTGTTCTTCCTCTTTCAGGCGGTGGCGGAAACTTACATCTTATGAAGGCTGAAAGTCCCGGTCCCAGCGTAGGCAAACTTGTACCAAAATCAAACAAAACTGCCCGTATACTTTATCTTATCTATTTTGTTCTTACAGTAGCTTGTGCCTTGCTTTTAGTATTAGGCGGTATGCCTTTATTTGACAGTATAACTATTGCATTTGGTACTGCCGGTACAGGCGGTTTCGGAGTTTTAAATACCAGTATTGCAAGCTATTCACCATATTGTCAGGGTGTTATTACTATATTTATGGCACTTTTTGGAATAAATTTTAATATTTATTTCCTTATTCTCATTAAACGATTTAAAGATGCTTTTAAAAGCGAGGAACTGTGGACATACGTAGGAATCATGGCTGCTTCTGTATTTGTGATAACTATAAACATCAGCAATGAGTTTTCAAATATTTTTGAGGCTTTTCACCACGCCGCCTTCCAAGTAAGTTCAATAATGACAACTACAGGCTATTCAACAACAGATTTTAACCAATGGCCCGAACTAAGCAGAACAATTCTTCTTTTACTAATGTGTATTGGCGCTTGCGCAGGAAGCACGGGCGGTGGTTTCAAAGTATCAAGGCTTATCCTTATGGTTAAACATGCATCTAAGGAATTAAGAAACATTTCACACCCCAGAAGTGTTCGCGTTGTTAAATTCGAAGGTACGCGAGTAAAAGACGAAACTATACGCGGAACAGTAGCATATTTTATTCTTTATGTTGCAATAGTATGCTTTTCGCTTTTGATTGTTTCTTTTGATAAAACGGATATGACTACAAACATTTCCAGTGTACTTGCTACGCTCAACAATATTGGTCCTAATTTAGGTCCACGCCTTATTGATGGTGCTACTGCCGGCTATGGTGCAGGCGGTCCGTTTTCAAACTATAGTACCTTCAGCAATCTTTCAAAAATTGTTTTTATTTTCGATATGTTGTTTGGAAGATTGGAAATTTTTCCATTAATCGTTCTATTTTCACCTTCCCGAAGCTTGCGACAGAAAATTTCAAGAAGAAAGAGGTTATAATATGAGAAACATTAAAATCATTAATGAAAATTGGTTTTTTTCAAGCACAGCTACACAGGCACCTGATACTCTCCCTGCTGATTGGGAAAGCTTGAATCTTCCTCACACCTGGAATGGCAAGGATGGTCAGGACGGTGGCGGAGACTATTTAAGAAAAAAATGCTTCTACGCAAAGGAAATTGCAAAGGAAGACCTTTCAGGTGAAGAAAACTACATTGAATTTGATGCGGTAAACTCTTCTGCTGAGGTTTTTTGGAACGGCAAATCACTTGCAATTCACCACGGTGGTTATTCACGCTTCAGAGTACTTATTCCTGCGGACAGTATTAAAGAAACAAACCTTCTTGTTGTTTCTGCAGATAACTCTCCTAACGAAGAAATTTACCCCCAAACTGCAGACTTTACCTTCTACGGCGGAATTTACCGTTCGGTAAAAATTATAAACGTTGCATCCTCTCATTTTGACCTTGAATATTTTGGTGCTCCGGGTATACAAATCACACCGATTGTTAAAGGTGAAAATGCTGAGGTTACTGTTAAAACATATATTAAAAACCCTGAAAACACAAAGATTGAATACAAAATCTACGAAGGTGAAGATGTTATTAAATCAGCTACTGTTGACGGAGACAACACAGAAGCTGTTTTAACTATTGAAAACGTTCACCTTTGGAATGGTATCAAGGACCCTTACCTTTACTGTATGGAGGCAACTCTTATAAAAGACGGTGAAGAAATTGACGAAATTTGCTACCGTTTTGGTTGCCGTTACTTTACTGTTGACCCTGAAAAAGGCTTTATACTCAATGGTAAGGAATATCCTCTTCGCGGTGTTTCACGCCACCAGGACTACCCTGAAAAAGGTAACGCCCTTTCAATTGAAGACCACAAACGTGATATTGAACTTATTTGCGAGGTAGGTGCAAACACAATCCGCCTTGCACACTATCAACACGCACAAGAATTTTATGACCTTTGTGATGAAAAAGGTCTTGTTATCTGGGCAGAAATTCCGTATATTTCACGCCATATGCACGGCGGTTACGATAACACAATAAGCCAGATGACTGAGCTTGTATCACAAAACTACAACCACGCTTCAATATGTTTCTGGGGTCTTTCTAACGAAATTACAATTGCAGGTGCAGATGACCCGCATCTTATTAAAAACCACAGGGACCTTAATGACCTTGTTCACAAAATGGACCCAACAAGACTTACAACTATTGCAACTGTTACTATGTGTTCAATGGATAACGAATATGTTCACATAAGTGACGTGCTTTCATACAACCATTATTTTGGTTGGTACGGTGGTACTACGGATATGAACGGAAAATGGTTTGACGATTTCCACAAGAAATATCCAAACAAAGCAATAGGCTTAAGTGAATACGGATGTGAAGCTCTTAACTGGCACACATCAACACCTACTCAAGGTGACTATACAGAAGAATACCAGAGTTATTACCACGAAGAGCTTATAAAACAAATTGCAGAGCGTCCGTATATATGGGCAACTCACGTATGGAATATGTTTGATTTTGCTGCAGATGCACGTGCAGAAGGCGGCGAAAACGGTATGAACCATAAGGGTCTTGTTACCTTTGACCGACAATACAAAAAGGATTCCTTCTATGCTTACAAGGCATGGCTTAATCCTGAACCAATGATTCACATTTGCTCAAAACGTTACGTTGACAGAGTTGAAGATGTAACAAAGGTTACTGTTTACTCAAACTGCCCTGAGGTTGAGCTTTTTGTAAATGGTGAAAGCGTTGGTAAACAAGCAAAAGGTAATTTACCGTTCTTCTACTTTGAGGTGAAAAACGAAGGTACCTCAACACTTGAAGCGAAAGCAGGCAACCTTTCAGATACTGCAACAATCAACAAGGTTGATACACCTAACGAAGAATACATTATGAAAGAAGAAAACCAGGTTATTAACTGGTTTGAAATCACCACACCTGTAGGATACTATTCAATTAACGATAGCATCGGCGATATTATGAAGAGCTTTAAAGGTAAAATAGCAATGCTTAAGCTCCTTATGATGTTTAAAAACGTTATGTCACAAGGTACAAAAGACGGCAAGGCAGAGGTTATGGGCTTCAGCTTTGGTAAGGTTAATAAAAGTATGATTGAATCAATGTACGGTATGGTTAAA
>JAZUMM010000194.1:0-4234 GCA_045603625.1 Acutalibacteraceae bacterium
TTTTGTTGAAGAAATCAACAAAGACAAATGCGGTTTTTATATATATAGTGTTTTAGTTACTCCTATCAAGTGACATTTGGCGCCTAAATGTCCTGCTTGTTACGGTATAAGACAGAATGAAAAGGAAGCACGAATTTTTCGCGCTTCCTTTTTACTGTCCTTTAGAGTACGACCCTAAAGACCGAGCCTTTTTAAATTAGTAATTTAGAATTAGAAATTAGGAATTTCCGGGAAGTTTCACTTCCGAATGTTATAGGCCTCGCAAAAAAACAAAGTTTAAGGTCCGGAATTCAAAACGAAGCGAGAATTTTACATCCCTGAACACCGCAGCTGTATAAGGAGGGGAACCAAGCCTTCGGCGTGGTGACGGGTAGTTCTTTGATTGCTTTTTTTAGTTGGGGAGGATGAATGCCTTCCTTTGAAGGAAGAGATACTAACAGTCGCATTTTTTGTAAAAATATTTATATATCCTCGTCGCTTCCTATACATATTTCTTCTGCTTCAATTTGAGCTAGCTTTAATATATCTTTAATTACATTTACATCTTTTTCTTTAAGTGCTTCAGTAATGGCATTAAATAAGGTTATATACATTTTTTTATACACAATTAATCACCTCAAAAACATATTAACAAAAAAATTAGACAAAGTCAACTCAAAAGAGGTAATATATAAAACTCAAAAAGGTTAACATAGTCATATAAATCTTAAGCGAGGTTTTTGTATGACTATTGGTGAAGCTGTAAGAAAGAGAATTATTGAATTAACTGAGAAAAATAATATTACAATAAACAAACTTGCCACTATTTCAGGTATAACTCAATCTACACTGAACAATATTACAAGTGGTAGAAACAATAGCGCAACAGTTTCTACAATAAAGAAAGTTTGCGACGGACTCGAAATGGATATCCGTGATTTTTTTGATTCACCATTGTTTGATAATTTAGAACAAGAAATTAAATAAGAAGCTCGGTCTTTGAACCGGGCTTCTTGTTTTATACTTTACATTACGGAATAACGTTTCCTGCACTTGAAAAGATTTCGTACCATTCCTGCTTTGTGAGGGTTATATCTGTTGCTTTGGCACATTCTAGAAGTCTTTGCGGATTCATTGTGCCTGTAAGCGGATGCATTTTTGCAGGATGACGAAGAATCCAGGCAATTACTATTGTTGATTTTGTAACGCCGTATTTATTTGCCAATTCCTGAAGCTTTGCGTTTATTTCAGGAAAATCAGGATTATCAACGTAAACACCTTCAAAAAAGCCGTATTGGAAAGGTGACCAGGCTTGGATTGTAATATCCTCATATCTGCAATATTCAAGTACACCACCATCTCTGTCAATAGCGTTATCTTCACGCATATTTACATAAAGACCTTGCTTTACAATGTGACAATCGGTAATACTGAATTGAAGCTGGTTTGCGCAAATTGGCTCTTCACCCAAATATTTTTGTAAAAGACGCATTTGCATAGGATTCTGGTTTGATACACCAAAGTGCTTTACCTTACCGCTTTCTTTTAAATAAGCAAATGCTTCTGCAACCTCTTCAGGCTCATAGAGTGTATCAGGTCTGTGAAGCAGTAAAAAATCAAGGTAATCTGTGTTAAGTCTTTTAAGGCAACCCTCAGTTGATTTTATAATATGCTCTTTTGAAAAATCAAACATTACTTTCCCGGGACATATACCGCATTTTGACTGAAGAATAATTTTTTCTCTCACGTCATCATTCATACCAATAGCTTTTGAAAAAACTTCTTCACTTTTGCCACCGCCGTATAAATCGGCATGGTCAAAAAAGTTCAAGCCTTCACCCATAGCGGTATCAAGAAGAATTTTTGCTTCTTCTACGGATTTGTCTGCCATACGCATGCAACCTACTGCGATTACAGGTACATCAATACCACTTTTGCCCAGTTTCATAGTTTTCATAATATCATCCTTATTCATAGTATTTATTTAATTTTTTTGTTCTTGATTCATATACCCTAATTTTTCTGAAATTACAATCTGTGTTTTTAACTCAGCTAATTTTAATAACTGGTGGCCGGAGGCCGGCAACCGGTAGCTTGTGATTAATATATCTCGCAAAGAATTCGTATTCTGTCTTTTCTTGTTGTCCCCAAAATTTCTGTATAACGGAATCTACCGTAGCCTCTTACGGAAACAAGGGAGTTATTTTCAATATTTATAGAATTACTTTTTGCAAGCTTACCGTTTATAAAAACCTTTTCACCGTCAATCAAGGAAGAGGATTTGCTACGTGAAATATCATATACACCGGATATAAGAACATCAAGCCGTAATGATGACACAATAACAATCTCTTCCTTTGGTTTAGGTAAGTCATCGTAAGGAATAACGTTACAAAAATCGCATTTAACAGATGTGTGTTTAACTTGAGTAAGGTTGTCTTTTATATAATCAGAAATGCCTTCAAGGCAAATAAGGTAACCTTTGTTTTCGTTAATAACAATATCACCGAGAGTTTCTCTTTTTATGCCCAATCCCATAAGTGAACCTAAAAAATCGCGGTGAGTCAGCTCTTGCGAAAATTTTTCTGATAAAGGTGAAATGCAAAGCACCTTTATCGGAGGGTCTGGCGGATAACCCAAATCATCTTCCTGACCGAACATGGCAATTCTTCGTTCCGCATCCTCGTAGCCACCGTAAAGAGTGTAGCCGAATTTTATTTCATCTTTTAGTAAGGATTGCTCATACATATTTAAAAAGTCAGAATAAATGTATATACCTTTGTTGCGGGAACGGTTATAAAACTCCTTGAATCTGTTGAGTAAAAGTTCTTTTTCGTTTGCCATATTCAATCCTCCTTTTTCAGTATATCATAATTTTAAATACATTTCAATTCTTGCAAAAGGCATGTTTACTTGTTGTTGACATAATAAATGAGAATGATATAATTAACTTAATGTGAAATAAAGGGGAATATTTATGCTTTGTACTAAATGTAATACGCAAAATCCTTACGGAACACCTGTTTGTAATAATTGCGGTGCACCTTTTGAAAATGGCGGTGCGGCAATTTCACCACCAATGATGCATAATCAACCACCCAAAATTACTCAACCTGTTTCACCTGTGCAACCTGCAAAGACGGTGCAACCTGTAAAGCCGGTACAACCTATGGCACCTGTTCAAGCACCTGAGGTGTTGCAACCTGTAGTTAATACACAGCAGTTACAAGTACCGCAAATTCAGACACAAAGGGCAGCAGTCGGCACTACACTTACATATGAAAATCTTGAAACAGAAAAGAAAATCAAAAGTGCAAAAACTACCGCTCAGCTTGCTTTGGTAATGGGTGTCGGAGCATTGTTCAGTTTAGTTTTAGGTATATTTTATCCTATATTATGGGCACTTTGTTTTCTCTTGCCTATACCTGCTCTTATATGCTCAAGTGTTTCTAATACAAAGTGCAGAAAGTATAAAAAAGATGAAAAATACGAAGAAGAGGTAAGAAAAATAAAAGCCTTTAATCGTTATGCAAAAATCAGTTCAATTCTTACTATCGTGTTAACAGTACTTATTATAATTGTTTTAATTGCACTTATAATTTTGTTCAGTGTTGCAAGTCTTGAAAGTGCATTAGGTAAATTCAACGGTGTATTTAATGGAATAACACGTTTAATAGAATTTTTTGAAACTTATTTTTAAAATATAACAAAACAAAGAAAATGCTCAGTGTACTTTTGGTACACTGAGCATAATTTTTAGTGTTTCTTATTCAGCATCAGGAGCATAAAGGTCCTTAAGTCTGAGGAGGTGTGCATATCTTTCCTGTGCAGCTTTTTCTGATTCAGCAAAGAGTTTCTCTGCTCTTTCAGGGAATGCACGAGTAAGAGATGAGTAACGAGCCTCGTTAAGAAGGAATTCTTTATAAGCACCTGTAGCAGGCTTAGAATCAAGAGTGAATGGGTTCTTGCCTTCTGCTTTGAGAGCCGGGTTGTAACGGAACATATTCCAGTAACCGCAGTCAACAGCCTTCTTCATTTCGTTCTGGCAATTTGTCATACCGCCCTTGATAGAGTGCATTTCGCAAGGTGAGTAAGCAATGATAAGTGAAGGACCATGATATGCTTCAGCTTCTTTGATTGCTTTAAGAGTCTGGTTATTATCTGCACCCATTGCGATTTGTGCAACGTATACATAACCGTAGCTCATTGCGATTTCAGCAAGGCTCTTCTTAGCGATAGCCTTACCTGCAGCAGC
>JAZUMM010000195.1:0-2833 GCA_045603625.1 Acutalibacteraceae bacterium
GATGTGACCAACGTGCATACCTGCACCGCTTGGATACGGGAACTCAACAAGACCATAGAATTTTGGCTTATCAGAGCCATCTTCTGCATGGAAAACACCTGCATCCTCCCATTTTTTCTGCCATTTTTGTTCAACGACGGAAAAATCATACTTCATTTTTATCATACCTTTCTGTAAATAGAAAAATCATTAACTTATTTAAGAATCTCATTAACGTCCAGCTGTTTACCGTCTTCCCAAAGACGCTCAAGATTATAATAATTTCTCGTTTCTTCAATAAAAATGTGCACCACAACACCGGGATACTCAAGAAGCACCCAGCCTGTTGCTCTACCCTCAATATGGTCAGTATGAATACCTGCTTCATCAAGCTGATACTCAACCTCATCAGCAAGAGCACGCACGTGTGTATTTGAATTTGCGGTAGCAATTACAAAATAGTCCGCAACTATTGTAAGCTCATCAATTTTAATTACCTGAATATCGTTACCCTTTTTGTCGTCAAGGGCTTTAACTATCTTTTTAACTAAATCCAAACTCATTCTGTTTCTCCTAAAGCATCATTATAAGCATCAACCGTATCAGGATGTACAAGCTTTTTACGGTCAATTAAATCCTTTATTGTAAAGCTTAATCCTTCCACAATTGCTTCATCTAAAGATACAACGGCTTTTTGTCGCATAACGTCTACACCGTCATAATCCCTTTCAGCGCTGATAAAATCAGCAATAAATATAACCTTTTCAAGAAGAGACATACCTTTTCTGCCTGTTGTATGATAACGCACAGCATCAAGCACCTCTTCATCATCAATACCGAATTCCTTTTCGGCAAAAAGCCTGCCGCTCATTGCATGATACAGCTTAGGCGCACTGATTTCAAGGGCAGTAAGCTCAACCTTATTTTCCAATAAATATGAAAGCTGCAAACCTACCGACATATCCTTACACGAATCGTGCACGAGCCCTGCAATATAAGCCTTTTGTTCATCTGCACCAAAAATACGGGCAAGCTCCACAGCAGAATCTGCCACATTAAGAGAGTGTATATAACGCCTTTCTGATAAACGTTCTTTGAGAATAACCTTTATTTCTTCGCAAGATTTCATTTATACAACTCCTTTTGAACAATATAATCATACACATCAGTTGAAAGATATTTCTTCGCATCTGACTTAAGATTATTGCGTATTTCAGTAGAACTGATTTCCAAAGGCACACTATTACACAACAAAACATTCCCATTTGAAAGCTCAGAAGAAATGTATTGCTCCATATCCTGCATTTTATCAAGATTTTCGGTTCTGCAAGCGGCTACTATGGTACACATATCAAGAATTTCCTCAAACTTGTACCATCTGTTAAAAGAAAGCAGCATATCATCACCCATAAGGAGAAACAATTCGCACTCAGGGTAAAGTTTTTTCACTTCTTTTACAGTATCAACCGTATAACTTTTGCCACCTCTTTTAATCTCAATATCAAGAACCTCAAAACGAGGGTCACTGAATGCAAGCCTGCACATTTCAAGGCGTTCACCCTCGTTTGCTCCGCTTGAATTTTTAAAAGGAGACATTGCCGTAGGTATAATAAGAATTTTCTCCGCCTTACAAAAATCGCCAAGATTATTTGCAAGTGCAACATGCCCTTTATGAGGCGGGTCAAAGGAACCGCCGTAAATTGCTATTTTACTCATATCAATACATTACGACGGAGCTCATTTCCAGATTTCCGCGATAAGATGTGATTTTTATTTTTACACGAGTAACCTCAACAGGTGTGATTTTATGTATACGCTTGTAGCCTACAATTCCACCATCACCAATCTTTTTGAACTGTCCGTCACCCTCGTCAACAAAAAGCTCATAGCTTTCAATATGCTGACCGTTTGCTATATACTCCTGCATAACAAATTTATCAAACATATCCTTTTGTGAAAGTGTGATTATAAGCTCAGGCTGCAAATCACCTTCAGCAGGTCGCCACGTTTTATTTTCATCCTCAGAGAAAAGATTAGCTACATCGTACTCTGCAGAAAGTGTACTTGATGCCTCAATTGTACCAATCTGCGAAACCTTATATGTGTAAGCCCTTTTCAAATCTGAGCCGAGAGCCTTAAGTATCTGAGTATCCATCTCAGAAAACTTACCGTTTTTCATAGGCGGAACACCAAGCATAAAGCCACAGTTTGCACCTACGGATGAAAGATAAAGCTTAAGTAATTTATCCTTCGTTTTGGCAGTATATTCATCATCCTTATGGTAAAACCATCTGTCACGTATAGACAAGCTTACCTCACAAGGATACCAGATAAACTCAGTTTCTTTCTTTATTGCCTTACGTGAGCCAATATCCAACTCGTACTCTTTTTCCTTCTTGAAGAATCTTCGCTTTTCAGGTTTTTTACTACGCTCCAACGCACTGTATATGCTGTGCCTTTCAGGCACAACACTCCACTCATTTTCCCTTATAACGCCCCATTCATTTCCGTACCAACGCACGTCAGGACCAACAAGAGCAATAACTGCACCCGGCTGACATTCACGAACAATCTCATAGTAGCCTTCCCAGTCATACTCCTGTATTTTTCTATCCCTTGTAGGTTCATTGGCGCCGTCAAAACGAACGTAAAAAATATCACCGTACTTTGTAAGAACCTCTCTCAGAAGTGATTTAAAATATTCGTTATACTCATCACCACTTCCAAAGCACTCTGCATTTCTGTCAAGAGGAGAAATGGCAATACCGAATTTGAGACCTTGTTTTTTACATTCTTCCGAAAGCATACCCACAATATCTCTGTTTTCTACTTCCCAGTTAATTGCATTCTTAAC
>JAZUMM010000196.1:0-5004 GCA_045603625.1 Acutalibacteraceae bacterium
ACGACATGGCTACGATCCGACTTGATGCAGAAGAATACGGTGATTTATACGTATTTTTTGACGAAAAAGGCTTATACACTGCCCTTTTTGAAGAAAATATTGAACCTGATAAAAAAAGCAAAAAGAAAATTGAATTTAAGCCAAAATTATTAAAGCTTACTGCCATTCCCATAGAAGAAATTGATGAGCTTTTTGTTGAGCAATATCTTGCCACAGGGCAAATAACATACAAATTTAACGATGAATACTTTTCACTTTGCTATTTCTCGATAGGTCTTCTTGAAAAAACAGATAATTTCAAAAGAATTTTTAACGCTCTTAAAGAAGGCAAGGATTATACGCAGTATCTTAACAATGCAACAGGCAATAACTGTAAAAAATGCGGTAAACCAATCCCGAGAGGATTGAAATATTGCGAAGATTGTGTAAGTAAATCCTCTACTGTAAAAAGATTATTTTCCTTTTTCGGTGACGTTAAATGGAAAATGTTTTTTATTATTTTTGCGGTACTTGTAAGTACAGGTATATCGCTTATAATTCCTCAATTCAGTACGCAAAAGCTGTACGATGAGGTTTTAAATACAGGTAACACCGAAAGCTACAACGTACTTTTCAAAGCACTCATTTCACTTGTTGTTTCAATGGCAGCACTTAAAATCTTCCAACAGCTTTTCACGTTATTTTATCAATACATTGTTGCAGGAATGTTGCCCGAGGTTGTTTACAGTATAAAGCTTAAAATATTCAAAGCAATGCAAGGGCTTTCAGTAGGCTTTTACACTCACAAGCAAACAGGCTCGCTTATGGAGCGTGTTACAAGAGATTCCAATAATATTTACTGGTTTTTTGTTGATGGTTTCCCATACCTTATTTCAAGTATAATAACAGTTATCGGCATTATTGCCATAATGTTTACAACAAGCTACAAATTAACACTTTTAATAATTTTTGCATCTCTTCTCATCTTCATTATTTACCCTTTAATGGAGAAAAAGTTCAGAAAGCTTCACCACAGAGTATGGGTACAGAACTCTCAACTCACCTCCAAGGTAAGCGACAACATCAACGGTCATAGAATCATCAAAGCCTTTTCAAAGGAAGATGATGAATTAAAAAACTTCAACAAAACAAGCACCAAGCTTCTTAATGCAGAAATCCGCTGGGCAAACTCCGAGGCAACGTTTTATCCGCTTCTTTCTGCCGTTGTTTATATTCTTGGCGCGTTGGTGCTGGGTATTGGTGGCGTTATTGCCATTAAAAACCCTGACGAGCTTTCTGTTGGTGAGCTTTTAACGTTTATTGTTTACCTTCAGATGCTTGCTCAGCCCATTGAGTTTCTTTCATGGGTAACAAACTGGTGGGCACGCTGTGTTGACTCTGCTCAACGTGTTTTTGAAATAATGGATACTGAGCCTGACATAAAAGATGCAGACAATCCTGTTGTGCTTGATGATTTCAAGGGCTCAATTGAAATTCAGGAATTACAGTTTGAATACGAGCCTGCTCATCCTATTATTAAAAACCTTTCTCTTAAAATAGAGGCAGGCGAAATGCTTGGTATTGTTGGTAAAACAGGTGCAGGTAAAACAACAATTTCTAACCTTATTGCACGTCTTTATGACCCGAAAGAAGGCGTTGTGAAAATTGATGGAGTTGACGTTAAGGAGCTTCAATCAAAGCAATTAAGACAAAATATCGGTATAGTTTCACAAGATATTTTCTTATTTATGGGCACAATTGCAGATAATATCCGTTACGCAAAGCCTGACGCCACAAATGATGAGGTTATTGCCGCAGCTAAGGCTGCATCTGCACACAAATTCATTTCCGCTTTACCTGACGGATACGAAACCTGGGTAGGCTCAGGCGGTCAGGATTTATCCGGTGGTGAAAAGCAAAGAATATCTATTGCAAGAACAATTATACAGAATCCAAAAATTCTTATTCTTGATGAAGCAACTGCTGCAATGGATACAGAAACAGAACGCAATATACAGAACTCAATATCCCAACTGAAATCAGGCAGAACAACAATTGCCATTGCACACAGACTTTCTACATTACGTGACGCAGATAAGCTTGCAGTTATTGATGAAGGTGAATGTGTTGAATTTGGCAGCTATGATGAGCTTATGGAAAAACAAGGTGTTTACTATAAAATATTCAAGCTCCAGGAGCAAGCACTTCGTTTTATCGGCATAGGTGAAGATAACAAGGAGGATGATGAAAATGACGACAACCAATAAACTTACTCTTGAGTTTTTAAATCCGGCAGACTGCAGTTTTTCGTTCAATAAAAACAACTTTCTTGTTATGACCTTTAAAAACGAAAAAAAAGGCAGGGTTAAGCTTATACGCTCATACCCATATTCACTTAAGGAAGAATACATTTGTATCCGCAATATGGAGGATGACGAAATCGGTATCCTTAAAACTCTGAATGAATTAGATGCATCCTCAAGGGAATGCTGCATAAAGGAGCTGGAAAACCGTTATTACTGCCCGACTGTCACAAATGTTAAAAGCATTAAAGAAAGAATGGGACACTTCTATTTTGAAACTATCATAGACGGTAAAACAAAAAAATTCACCGTAAGGGATATTACAAGAAATTTGCGCTATGCATCTGAAGATACTCTTCTGATTTTTGATATGGACGGTAACCGCTACGTTATACCCGACTTTGAAAAAATTGAGGAAAAAAGTAAAAGACTTCTGGAGCCGTATTTATATTAATTATGAAAGATATTATTGCTAATTTTGACATTTCTCCGTCAGGTGAATATTGCAATGGTTCAATTCTTTTACAAGACGAAGCTATTATTCTGAAGCTTGACGGACACGAAGAAAAATATAATATTACAGATTTTGAAGAAGTAATTCAATTTACTGACGTAGGATGCGGCAGGCTTGAATTAAAGCCTAAAGGTGCCAGCAAGGACGGTAGTGAAAACGTTACACTTTGCCGTTTTTCCATGACATGTGTCGGTGAAATTGGTGAATTCTGTAAGGTGTGCAATCATTTAATTGAAACAGGCGATTTATTGGAAATTAATACCGATGACCTTCCTGTTTGTCCTAAATGCCACAGACATTACCTTAAGGGTATGAATATGTGTATGTTCTGCGTGAAAAAAAGCTATGTTTTTTCACGTGCCTTCACATATTTCAAGCCGTACCTCAAGCCACTTATTTTAACAGGCATCCTTATGTCTGTTGCAAATGTCTTAGGTGCCATTATGCCTTATATCAATTCACTTCTTATTGATAACTATCTTGTTCCTACAAAGGATGCAACACCTTTTTTTGAATCAAGAATTACAGGCATTGCAGTTCCCGCCTTTGTTATGGTAGGACTTCATATATTCACAAGAATTATTGTTATTTTCAGTAACCGTATATCTAACAGAATCGGTTCTTATTTTTCACGTGACCTACGAGAAATTCTGTATGCAAAAATTCAGGAGCTTTCTCTCACGTCAATGTCCAAACGTCCTGCAGGTAACCTTATTCACCGTGTTACATCAGACACCGAGCGTGTTAAAGAATTTTTCAACCAACAAGGTCGGTACCTTATTGAACAGATTATTGTATTCACCGTTATTATAATAATCCTTTTTGTAACCAATCCGATTTTAACTCTTGTTGTGCTTGCACCTATACCTATTGGTGTATTTATGATGAAGCAGTTTGCTCACGCCACTCACGTGCGCTATCATAAGCAATGGCGTGTAAATTCAAAGGCATCATCAATTCTTCACGATATCATCAAAGGTATTCGTGTTGTTAAATCCTTTGGTAACGAAGAAGGCGAAATAAAAAAATTCTCAGATATATCACGTAAGCTTGCAGATATTTGTGCTTCTAACGAAAAATACTGGGCAGTTACATTCCCTCTTGTTGGTAACTTTATGGCTCTCGGCGAATTTCTTGTGCTTATTATCGGTGGCAAAATGGTACTTGACGGCAACCTTTCACTTGGTGAATTAACTCGCTTCAACCTCTATCTTGTTTACCTTTATGCACCTCTTCGCTGGATGTCCACATTCCCACGTCGTCTTGCTGACTGTACAACAAGCCTTGTTAAAATTTACGAAATACTTGATGATGAGTCACAAGCCGAAGAAGGAAAAGAACAAGGCACCCTTGATGCCGGTAAAGATATTAAATTTGAAAACGTTACCTTTGGTTACAAATCTTATGAGCCTGTTCTGAAAAACGTTAACTTTACAATTAAATCAGGTGAAATGGTCGGTCTTGTCGGCCACTCAGGTGCAGGTAAATCAACTGTTATAAACCTTTGTATGCGTCTTTATGACCCGGGAATCGGTAAAATAACAATTGGTGGCGTTGATATAAAGGATATTCCTCAAAAAGAGTTAAGAGATAATATTGGTGTCGTTTTCCAAGAAACATACCTTTTCTCAGGCTCCATATACGAAAATATTGCGTATGCGCGAGCCAATGCATCTTACGATGAGGTTATTGCCGCTGCAAAAGCCGCAAATGCTCACGAATTTATCACAAAATTACCTGATGGCTATAACACAGTTATTGGTGAAAACGGTCATTCCCTTTCCGGTGGTGAAAGGCAAAGAGTAAGTATTGCACGTGCAATACTCAAAAACCCAAAAATTCTTATTCTTGATGAAGCAACAAGCTCACTTGACCCTGAAACAGAAATCAAAATTCAGGAAGCACTTGCAAGGCTTATTGAAGGCAGAACAACAATTGCCATTGCACACCGTCTTGCAACACTTAAAAATGCTGACCGCTTGGTTGTTATTGAAAAAGGTAAAATAGCTGAGCACGGTACTCACGATGAGCTTATTGAGCTTGGAGGCATTTATGCAAACCTTGTTTCTGCACAAAGAGAAACACATGCACTATCATCACATTAAATCATGACCACCCGTCAAACGGGTGGTTTGCTCAACCCTAAAAGGGTATGATACCGGCCGGCGTCTCAAGGCGCTGGCTTTCTCTATGTTCAAGCCTATTGCC
>JAZUMM010000197.1:0-13083 GCA_045603625.1 Acutalibacteraceae bacterium
ATTTCCCAATGACCGATAGTTGTATCCTTCCCCTGGGATGCTTCCTTGAGACGAGCAACCTTGCTTTTTAAGGCACCTTCGCCAAGGTATGAAACACCGTCAATTTTTGTAAAACCTATGCTTTTTAAGGTATCAATATTAAAAAACGGTGACCTTGAAACAGATTTTATTGTGTTAGCACCTTCGTCACCAAAAAGCTTTGAGTCAGGACATTCACCAATACCGCAACTGTCAAGCACAATAAGAAAAATTCTTTTAATATCCGCCATTATAAATTAACCGCCGTTTCAAGAGAAAGTTTCATCATATCTGTAAAAGAGTTTTGCCTGTCAATAGATGGCAGGCTTTCACCTGTTAATAAATGGTCGGAAACTGTGAGTATTGCAAGGGCAGATTTTCCGCTTCTTGCGGCATTCATATAAAGTGCCGCCGCCTCCATTTCAACACCAAGCACACCCATTTTGTTCCAGAGTGCAGTTGCATTAAGCTCGCCCGAAATTCCTTCGGAGTCATTATAAAAGGTGTCTGAGGAAAGTACGTTGCCTACCTTGTACGGAAGGCTGAGACTCTCGGCAGTTTCAACAGTTTTACGTAAAAGAGTAAAATCTGCAATCGGGCAGAATGTGCCCGGTAAATTAAAATTATGAGCATAGTTTGAATTGGTGCAGGCACCTTGTGCCAATATAATATCGCGAACCTTTACATCCTTATTCATACCGCCTGCAGAGCCCACTCTTATAATATTTTCTACACCAAAAAAGTTAAAAAGCTCGTAGCTGTAAATACCGATAGAAGGCATGCCCATACCTGAAGCCATAACGGAAACAGGCACACCTTTATAAGCCCCTGTATAGCCCTGTATACCGCGCACGTTATTAACAAGACGTGCTTCACTTAAAAAGTTTTCTGCAATAAACTTTGCTCTTAGCGGGTCACCCGGCATAAGCACCGTTTTTGCAAAATCTTCAGGCTTTGCATTGATATGAGGTGTAGGATAATTCATAGTTTTTCTCCTTTTTACACTTGATTAAATTGCGGATTTTACTTAGTGAAGGGTTTGGATTAAAACAAGTTATTCGCCAAAAGCCTCACCTTTTTGCTTGATGAAAAGTTTGGATGAAGAACGAAGTTTTAAAACGCGACGCTGTATGTAGATACTGCGAGCGGATTAAAACAAGTTATTCGCCAAAATCTTCATCAAGCCATTTGTCATCTTCCGGAAGATCGGGATAATAGTCCCAAAGCATCTCTTCCTGAGAGGCGGTTAAAGGCTCTGAGGGAACCTCGTTAATAACTTCTACCTTTCTGATTTTTGACCAGAGTGATGGAGTTATACGGATTGTATAACCACAAGCAGATGGACAAAGCCACTCGGTCATAGGTAATTCAGGTACACCATAAGCTGCAAGAATAGACATAATTACGCCACCGTGAGTAATTATTGCCGCACTTTGTGTGCCTGTTTTAATTAATCCTTCTATTGTTTTATCAAAGCAATTGCATACTCTTGTTGCAAAATCCTTGTTACTTTCACCGTTAAGGGGCTTAGCATCCTCACCGCCTGAAAGCCATTGTGAAAATTCCTCATATTTTTCAAGCTCTTCTGCGGTGTGCCCTTCAAACTCACCAAAATCGCACTCTTCAAAGCCACGCATTTCAATTGGTGTTTTATCAGGATAAAGTATGGCTGCCGTTTGCTTACAACGCTTCAAGCCACTTGTAAACACAACATCAGGGTACGGATAACCATAATCGTTTTTCATCTTTTCAAGCTGAGCTATACCCTCTTTACAAAGCTCCTCATCCGTCTGACCTATATATCTGCCCTCAAGGTTACCTTGAGTTAAAGCGTGACGAATTAAATAAACTGTATAAGTTTTCATTGCATTCTCCTGTGATATAGTGTAATATATTATACAATATGTATAATTTTTAAATCGGAAGTGATTATATGGCAACATATTCAGAAAGATTAGTTGAGCTCAGAACAGAAAAAGGTCTGAGCCAAAAGGCTGCTGCCGTTGACTTAGGTGTATCGCAGGCACTTTTATCGCACTACGAAAAAGGCATACGTGAGTTTAACCTTGATTTTTTATGCCGTATTGCAGAATATTATAACGTTACAACAGACTATGTTTTAGGAAGAACAGACAGCAGAACAGGTCTTGATTCAACAGTTCTTGAAGATAAAGCAGAGGATGCTTTTTTTAACACCAGAACTATTTACCGTGCAGCTATACTGTCACACGAAAGAATGAATGCAGGCTCCTCAGTAGCAGGAGAAAGCGCAGACCTTTTGTATGCAATTACAATTTACCGTACCCTTTTTGCCGCTGCACAAAAGGGCTACATACCAAAAAGGTGGTTCACATTTCCGCCTAAACGTGCTCAGGGTCTGACCCTTGCCATAACTGAATCTATTCTTAATGATTTCCCTGAAAAAACCGTAACTGCAAGAAGATACGGCGGCCCCGAACCAAAAAGCATCGAGGCCGTCATTAAGGAAATTGAAAGCATTATACGTAAATCTTGTTCCGAGATTGTTTAACCCTTTAATACTTCCTTGTACATTCTTATATATTCATTTGCAGATTTGCCCCAACTGTTATCGCTTTCCATTGCGCGCTTAACAAGAATGGACCAACCCTTTTTATCACCGTAGCCTTCAACAGCACGGCGGATTGCGTGAAGCATATCGTGTGCATTATATGAAGAGAAAACAAAGCCGTTACCCTGATTATCGCCACTATCTGTAACAGAATCTCTGAGTCCGCCTGTTTCGCGTACAATAGGAATTGTACCGTAGCGAAGGGCAACCATTTGTGAAAGACCGCAAGGCTCACTCTTAGACGGCATAAGGAAGAGGTCTGCACCTGCATAAATTTTTCTTGCAAGGTCAGGCACAAAACCAAGACACAAGCCAACCTGTTCAGGATAACGTGCCGCAAGATTACGGAAAAATTCTTCGTACTGATAGTCACCTGAGCCTAAAACTACAAGCTGAATATCTGTTGTGGCAAGGAGCTCATCAAGAACTGCCTTACAAAGGTCAAGACCCTTATGAGAAACAAGCCTTGTAACCATACCCATAACAGGCGTATCACTTTTCTCCGGAAGCCCAAGAAGCTTCTGGAGTTCTCTTTTATTTACATACTTTCCGCGAATATTATCGGCAGTATAGTTTTTGAAAATATCTTTATCTGTTTCAGGGTCATAGTTTATAACGTCAATACCGTTAAGGATACCGCGTAATTTAAATGAACGCTCTTTAAGAATAGGGTCAAGACCGTGAGAGAACCATGGATCAAGAATCTCTTTAGCGTAAGACGGACTAACGGTAGTAACTGCATTTGCGCACTCAATACCACCTTTCATAAGATTAACTGTACCGTCGTATTCAAGAAGATTTTTGTGAGCGTGGTCTATGCCGACTACGTTATCAAGAAGCTCTTCACCGTAAACGCCCTGATATTGAATATTGTGAATTGTAAATATAGTTTTTATATTTTCATAGCCCGGCTTATCTGCATACATTGTGCTGTAATAAACAGGTGTAAGAGCAGTCTGCCAGTCATTACAATGAATAATATCCGGTTTAAAATCTATATGAGGAATTATTTCAAGAATCGCTCTTGAAAAGAAAGCAAATCTTTCTGCATCATCATAAAAGCCGTAAAGTGAATCTCTTTTAAAATAATACTGATTATCAAGAAGGTAGTAAATAACGCCTCCGCTTCTTGCCTCAAAAATACCGCAATATTGTCTGCGCCATGCAACAGGCACACAAATATTTGTAACAAACTTCATTGTATCTTTAAGCTCTTGCTTTATATTATCGTAAAGAGGCATTACAACACGGCAACCAACAAGTCTTTTTCTGAGAGCCTGCGGAAGAGAGCCTGCAACATCACCTAAACCGCCACTGGCAATAAAAGGCAAGGCTTCACTTGCTGCATACAAAACTTTCATAAGTTCATTTCTCCTTTTTATTAATACATGGAAATAACAACGCCCGATTTCGCAAACACAAGTAAAATTACTATTGCAATTATTATACTTGCAAAAATTTCAACAATTGTTCTGCGAATCTGCTTTATTTTTAATACACTCAATTGCAATTCAAGGTCTTCAACACGCTTCATTAAATCGTTAATAACGTGATTAACAACCATCGGATTGTTCTCTTGCTTATTTTCAACGCTTGAAAACGGTTCATTAGTTTTCAATTCAGACGGTGCAGGGACATCAACAATTTCACCGTGTTTTTCAAGTAACCTTGTAATTTCTTCCGTTACATCCTTTTCACGGTTAAGAACCTCTTTGCCTGCAATTGTTTTGAGCCATTTTATATGTGCATCAGATACGGTACCTGAAGAAAAAGCACTCAACTGCCTGTGACAAAAGGAGCACGCGTCTGTTTCAAGACCGTTTATTGAGCTTTTTACAAAATCAAGCTCTTCCGTTTTGCAACCGCAAAACTGACAAATTGCCATAATCTGCACCTCCTTATTGAATACAAAAAAATCAAATAACTATCTCTTTACCTACAAATAACGGATAGGTTTTGTCACCTGAAAGAACCTTTTTAGGTGTAATAACAGTATTTTTATCCATAATTACACAATTGAGCTTTGCATCCTCAGAAACAAAAGCATCCTGCATAAGAATTGAGTTTTCAACAACTGCACCCTTTGCAACTCTTGCGCCACGGAAAAGAATGCTGTTTTTTACTGTACCTTCAATCTGGCAGCCGTCAGCAATAAGAGAATTCTGACAATTTGAGGAAATGCCATAAACAACAGGCATATCATCACGTACCTTTGTGTAAACAGGACTATCTGTCTGGAAAAGCTCTTTTCTTGAGGCTTTATCAAGAAGAGCCATATTTGCAGCAAAGTAAGTGTTCACATTATCAATTGTGCAGTTCCACTCTTCAACCTTATAGCCGTAAATATTAAGTGTTGAAACGTTCTTTTGAATAATATCCTTTTCAAAGCTTGTATAAGCATAGCTTTCTGCATCGCCGATAAGCCTTTCAAGAAGAGCTTTTCTTATAAGAATAATATTTGCAACATAGTTTACGTCTGAAGCTGTTTTTACATCAATACCAACATTTGTGATTTTTGAGTTTTCGTCAACGTCAATAATTGCAGTATTCTGTAATTTTGGTGCCTGACCGTTACAATAAGCAATTGTAATATCGGCATTTTTACTTGAATGGAATTTGAAAAGCTTATTAAGATTCATATTGCAAACGAAGTTCGAATCCATAAGAAGAACATATTCCTGCTTTGAATGGGAAATAAAATCCATAATTCTTGCAAGAGTATCAATTCTGTTAGTTGACTCTGCAACGTTTGGTGTGAACGGCGGAAGCATTGTAAGACCGTCTACCTTTCTTGAAAGATCCCAAGGTCTGCCACTGCCTATATGGTCCATAAGTGAATGGAAATTACTGTTTGCAATAACGCCTACCTTTGTAATTCCGCAATTAACCATATTTGAAAGAGGAAAATCTATAAGACGATATCTGCCACCAAAAGGAACTGAGCCCATTGTACGCCTTGCAGTAAGTGCACCAAGGCAAGCATCATAAGAGTTAGAATAAACTATTCCAAGAACATTTTTCGGCATCATACAGTTTCACCCTCCTTAACATCTTCAGAAATCATTGACTGTGCTTTAACCTTTGCATTTTTGCCAACTGTTACGTTAGGGCCAACAACGCTTACGCCCCAGGAAGCAAGGTCCTCACATTTTTCAGGATTTTCACCAACAACTGCGCCCTCTTCAATTACAGCATTTTCGGCAACCATTGCATACTGCACAACTGCACCCTTTTTAATGACTGCTCCCGGCATAATAATAGAATAATCCACGTATGCGCCTTCTTCTACCTGCACGTCGTTAAATAGAACGGAATAATCTATTTTGCCTTCAATTTCACTACCTGCAGTAACAATTGAATTTTCAACCTTTGCAGTATCTGAAATATATTGAGGAGCACTGTTTGTGCCTCTGCCGTAAATTTTCCAGGTTGTGTCACTAAGGTCAATATTAACCTTTGGATTAAGAAGGTCAAGGTTTGCTTCCCAAAGGGAATCGATTGTACCAACATCCTTCCAATAACCGTCAAAGCCGTAAGCAAAAAGGCGTTCGCCTGCCTCGTGCATTGCAGGAATAACATTTTTACCAAAGTCATTTGATGATTCGGGGTCATTTTCATCATCAATAAGATATTTACGAAGCTTTTCCCAGGTAAACATATAAACACCCATAGATGCTTTGTTACTCTTAGGATTCTTCGGTTTTTCTTCAAATGCGGTAATTTTGCCGTCATCGTCTACAAACATAAGTCCGAAACGTGATGCCTCTTCCCACGGCACTTCAAGCATTGCAATTGTACAAGCAGCATCCTTATCCTTATGATACTGAAGCATTTTTGCATAGTCCATTTTATAAATATGGTCGCCTGACAAAATTGCAACGTATTCAGGATTATACCTGTCAATAAACTGAATATTCTGATAAATAGCGTTAGCTGTACCCTTATACCATTCTGTGCCTTTGATTTGCTGATATGGTGAAAGAATATGCACACCACCATTTGCACGGTCAAGGTCCCAAGGACCACCATTGCCGATATAATCGTTCAATTCAAGAGGTTGATACTGTGTAAGAACACCTACTGTGTAAATACCTGAGTTTACACAGTTTGAAAGCGGAAAGTCAATAATTCTGTACTTACCGCCGTAAGGTACTGCAGGTTTGGCAATATTTTTTGTGAGAACACCAAGACGTGAACCCTGACCGCCTGCAAGAAGCATTGCAATACACTCTGTCTTTTTTGCCATGTTTGTCACTATCCTTTTCTATATAAATTTGAATTTAAAACTGATTAATTATTTTGCGACTTTTTTGGTTTAAGGTAAATTGTGGTCATTGGCGGCAGCTTCATTTCAATATACTGCTCATAACCGTGCATTGAACTCTCTTTTACCTTATACGTCTTTTTAACACGTTCACCGTTTCCGCCGAATTTTTTAGAATCGGTATTAAATACAAGCTCGTAGCTTTCGGCTTCGGGAACGCCTATTTTATATTCTTCCCGCATAACAGGAGTGAAATTGCATATAGCAACGATTTTTTCGCCATCCTCATTATTACGTACAAAAGCAATAACAGAATTATCTTTATCATCGCTTACTATCCAATTAAAGCCTTCCCAATTGTAATCTACCTGCCACATAGGTGAATTTGCTTTATAGAATTTGTTTAATTCCCTTACGTAATCCTGCAATAAAAGATGCATTTCATAATCAAGCAGAATCCAATCAAGACCTTTTTTATAATCCCATTCAATAAACTGACCGAATTCTGTACCCATAAACAAAAGCTTTTTACCGGGATGGGCATACATATAACCTAAAAATGCTCTTACCCCTGCAAACTTCTCATTATAATTTCCGGGAATTTTATTTATAAGAGAGCATTTGCCGTGAACTACCTCATCGTGTGAAATAGGCAGAACAAAATTTTCGGAAAATGCATAGAAGAATGAAAATGTAATTAAATCGTGGTTATACTTTTTATGAATCCCGTCAAGAGAGAAGTAACGAAGAATATCGTTCATCCAACCCATATTCCATTTAAAGTTATAACCAAGTCCGCCCATAAATACAGGCTTTGAAACCATCGGCCAGGCTGTACTTTCTTCAGCAATCATCATAACATCGCCGTGTTCTTTGAAAATTGCTTCGTTAAGATTTTTCATAAAAGCGATGGCTTCAAGATTTTCGTTGCCGCCATTTTCGTTTGCTATCCAATGCCCGTCTTCCCTGCAATAGTCAAGGTAAAGCATTGAAGCAACCGCATCAACACGAAGACCGTCTATATGATATTCATCAAACCAGAAAAGTGCGTTGGAAATAAGGAACGACTGCACCTCATTTCTGCCATAATCAAAAACCTTTGTACCCCATTGAAGATGCTCGCCCTTACGTATATCTGCATATTCATAACAAGGCTCACCGTCAAACTCCGCAAGACCATGAGCATCCTTCGGAAAATGAGCAGGCACCCAGTCAACAATAATGCCTATTCCCGCTTTGTGACATTCATCCACAAAAAACTTAAAATCATCCGGTGTACCGAAACGTGACGTTACTGCAAAGTAACCTGTAACCTGGTAACCCCATGAGCCATCAAAAGGATGCTCCGCAACAGGCATAACCTCAATATGAGTGTAGCCCATTTTCTTTACATATTGAACAAGCTCTTTTGCCATATCTCTGTAGCTGAGAGTATTACCGTCTTCGTGCAAACGCCAGGAGCCCAGATGCACCTCATAAATATTTACAGGTGACTTGTACACAGATGCTTCCTTACGTTTTTTAAGCCATGCTCCGTCACGCCACTTATAATTACCTTCAAAAATTTTTGAAGCTGTGCCCGGTCTTGTTTCAGCATGAATAGCGTAAGGGTCTGCTTTGTAGTGCTTGAACCCGTCGGAGCCGTGAACAAGGAATTTATACGAATCAAAATTATTTATACCCTCAGCATAGCCTTCCCACACACCATTATCACTTATGCGGTACATTGCATTGGCTGCTTCATTCCAACCGTTAAAATCACCTACAATGTACACTTCTTTAGCGTGAGGCGCCCAAACCCTGAAAACATATTTATTTTCGCTGACCTTGTGTGCTCCTAAAAAGTCCTGAGCCTTAAAATTACGACCCTGATGAAAAACGAACAACGGAAAATCGCTGTATTTTTCACCTTTATTAACTTCTTTTCCCACGTTCCATCACCACCGAGCATATATTATATCAATGTAATAATAACAAAAATATATGCTATTTTCAAGACTTTTTAATATATTTTGTTCAAAGGTGAGTTAAATTTTATTGGTGGTTTTTGTTAGTATTGCACAACAATTACGACAAAATCACAATGAATAAAACAGTATTTTTTTACACTTTCACAAAAAACAAGTAATTAACAAATTATGAATTTTAAAAATATGTGTTTATTTTTCTTTTTTGTAAAAATAAACGTGAAAAATATGGTAATATATCATATGTTTAAATTAAACGTTTAACTATTTTTCGGAGGAAGGAAATATGCAGCTTCGGCAACTGGTTCAGGAATTGATTTCAATATCGGTAATTCACCGTTATCACATATCAAAATCTGCATTATCTGTGGGTCTGTACTTCGGTCAGCCAAATATTCTTGAATACGTTATAAGTAATGATGCCTGCTCACAAAAGGATATTGCAAACGCCATGCACATAACACCTGCAAGTGCCGCAATATCACTTAAACGAATGGAAAAATCAGGGCTCATTACACGTATTCCCGATGAAAAGGACCCGAGAAAAAATCACATTTCTGTTACAGAAAAAGGTATTCAGGCATTAAAGGAATTCCGCAAAATATGTGAAAATACAGATAAAAATATGTTCCGTGGCTTTTCCGAGGATGAGCTGGAGACGTTACACAACTTATTATCGCGACTGCATAAAAACCTTGACTCGCAATCTCTTTCGAAAGAAGAAATTTGCGATTTACTGAACAAAACAACACCGGAAGGAGATGCGACTGATGATTAAAAAGCTTTTGCCTTATGCAAAAAAATACCGTTTACCTGCAATTCTGTCACCTCTTTGTATTATTTTTGAGGTGCTTATTGAGGTTACCATTCCGCTTATGATGTCAATTATTATTGACTGCGGTATTTCAGGAAAACCACTTTCAACAAAAGATAGCTTTGTTGCACAAATACTTATAAATATGGGCTTTGACCAGAAGCAAGGCACCGAGCTTATTGTTTCAACAGGTGCACTTATGCTTTGCCTTGCACTTGTTTCACTTTTGTGCGGTGCAAGTGCGGCATATTTTGCCGCCAAAGCAGGTATGGGCTTCGGTGCAGAGCTACGCGGTGCAATATTTAAAAAGGTTCAGGGCTTTTCCTTTTCAAATATAGATAAGTTTTCTACCGCATCAATTATTACAAGAACAACAACTGACGTTGGTATGATTCAAATGGCATTTATGATGGCTCTGCGTATGTTAATACGCTCACCGCTTATGTTTGCCATGGCAATTACAATGGCATTTGACATAAACAAAAAGCTTTCTTTAGTTTTTATTGCCATTGCACCCATAATGTTTACGCTTATTCTTTTAATTGGCTCATTTGCACATAAAAGATTTACTAAAATGTTCAAGAAGTACGACAAATTCAATAACTCCATACAAGAAAATCTTATTGCTGCAAGAGTTGTTAAAGCATGTGTTCGTGCAAAGCACGAGAAAGAAAAATTCAGAATTTCAAACGATGAATTACGCGATGCCTCAATTTTTGCAGAAAAGCTCATTATTCTTAACGGACCTATAATGAGCATTTCTATTTACAGTTGTATTCTTCTTGTTTTGTGGCTGGGCTCAAACCTTATTGTAAATGGTGCTATGCAGCTTGGCGACCTTATGAGCTTCATAACATACATTCAACAAATCTTTATGTCTCTTATGATTGTTTCTATGATTTTTGTTATGTCTGTTATGGCAAAGGCTTCAATGACACGTATATGTGAGCTTCTTGAAGAAAAATCAAACATCACCGATGATGACGCCGATAAAAGTGCAGTTGTTGAAAACGGAAGCATTGAGTTTAAAAACGTTTCCTTTAAATACAGTAAGGATGCAGAAAACAACGTGCTCAAGGATATTAACCTTTCAATAAAATCAGGCGAAACTATTGGTATTTTAGGTGGCACAGGCTCCGCAAAAACATCACTTGTACAGCTTATTCCACGTCTTTATGATGCAACTGAGGGCGAAGTGCTTGTAAGCGGAAGAAATGTTAAGGAGTACACTCTTGAGCATCTCAGAAACAGCGTTTCAATGGTGCTTCAAACAAATCTTCTGTTCACCGGAACTATTGAAGAAAACCTTCGTTGGGGCGATGAAAATGCATCTATGGATGAAATTCGCGCCGCCGCAAAAATTGCCCAGGCAGATGATTTTGTTATGAGCTTCCCTGACGGTTATCAAACAGACTTAGGTCAGGGTGGTGTTAACGTTTCGGGCGGTCAGAAGCAACGCCTTTGTATTGCAAGAGCAATTCTCAAAAAACCAAAGGTGCTTATTCTTGATGACTCCACAAGCGCAGTTGATACCGCAACCGATGGCAAAATACGTGAAGGAATGAAAAATCTTCTTCCCGAAACTACGAAAATCATAATTGCCCAACGTATTAATTCTATTCAGCATGCAGATAAAATAGTAGTGCTTGATGACGGAAAAATTGACGACATCGGCACACACGATGAATTGCTTTCACGTAATGAAATATACAAAGAGGTATACATTTCACAGCAGGAAAGCAAAATGGAACAATAAAGAAAGGAGATTTTTATGGCACAAAATGTAAAAAAACAAGCCGGACCTAAAGGACCGGGCAATAAAATGAATTTTACAAAACCAAAAAATGCAGGCAAAACCATAAAGCGTCTTCTTTCCTACGTTGCCAAAAGCAAAGGGCTTGTGGGCATTGTTATTTTTATGGTTATTCTTTCTGCCGGTGCAAACGTTGCAGGCACCGCACTTTTATCACCTATTATTGACGAATTAAGCAGCATTTTGAAATCAGGCTCAAAGGATATTACTCCTATACTTTTATACCTTATTCCCCTTGGCTTGATTTACTTGCTTGGCGTTGCAGCACAATACGGTCAATCAAGAATTATGCTTAACGTTTCTCAAAAAACGCTCAACCTTCTCAGAAAAGATTTATTTGACCATTTACAGGATTTACCAATTAAGTTTTTTGACACTCACACTCACGGCGAGCTTATGAGCCGTTTCACAAACGACGTTGATACCGTGCGTGAAGCAATCAGTCAGGGACTTATTCAAACAATATCATCACTTATTACAGTTGTGGGAATATTTGTTATGATGATTTCTATTAGCCCTGCATTGACCTTGCTTATAATTTTTATGCTTGTAATTATGCTTTTCATAATAAAATTCATAGGCAAGCGCAGTTCAAATTATTTCCGCAAGCAGCAGGAAGCAGTTGGCTCACTTAACGGTTATATTGAAGAGCTTATTGAAGGCTCAAAGGTTGTTAAGGTATTCTGCAGAGAAAATAAAACAAATAAAGAATTTTCCGTAATTAACGACGAATTCAGAAAAACAGGTACAAAAGCCCATACCTTTGCAAGTATACTTATGCCGATTATGGGTAACATCTCTTACCTTAACTTTACACTTACTGCAGCAATAGGCGCATTGATTATAGGTATGGATTTAAAAACAGGCGGTGCAGCAGGCTTCTTTACAGGTGGCTTCAAGGGTATACTTACAATAGGCTCGCTTGCATCATTCCTTCAATACACACGCCAGTTTTCTAACCCTATTGCACAGGTTTCTCAGCAAATGAACAGTATTCTTGCAGCTCTTGCCGGTGCAGAAAGAATTTTTGACATTATTGACACTGAGCCTGAAGAGGATAACGGCTACGTTACACTTGTAAATGCAATAGTTGATGAAAACGGTAATATTTGTGAAAGTGAAAAACGTACAGGTGTATGGGCATGGAAGCACCCTCACTCAGCAGACGGCTCAATCACCTATACCCTTCTTAAAGGTGACGTTCGTTTTCACAATGTTACGTTCTCTTACGACGGTAAAAAGACTGTTCTTAAAAACGTATCACTTTATGCAAAGCCGGGTCAAAAAATTGCTTTTGTTGGTTCAACCGGTGCAGGTAAAACAACCATTACAAACTTAATCAACCGCTTCTACGATATTCAGGAAGGTAAAATAACATACGACGGAATAAACATCAAAAAAATTAAAAAGGATGATTTACGCCGTTCACTTGCTATGGTTCTTCAGGATACTCACCTTTTCACAGGAACAGTTGAAGATAATATAAAATACGGCAAGCTGGATGCAACCCACGAGGAAGTTGTTGAGGCAGCAAAGGTTGCAAATGCGCACAGCTTTATTTCTCGCTTACCTGACGGCTATAACACAATGCTTACAGGTGACGGCTCCAACCTTTCG
>JAZUMM010000198.1:0-6892 GCA_045603625.1 Acutalibacteraceae bacterium
ATAATGTTTATTGAAAACAACTATTATTCAAACCTTGGTATTCCGTGCTGCAATACACCTGTTACAGTAAACGGTAACAGAGAATCGCAACAGGTTTTTGCACCCCATGCATATGACCTTATGGTAGATACACCTGCATACAAATACGCCAGCAACTCACGTGTGGGTATGATTTTTGACCAACACAGAAATACCCAGCAAAAATTAAACGTACCTTGTCTTGTTGGTGAATGGGGCTCCTGCGCTGAAGGCGACGGCTGGTATCCGCATATCAGATTTTTGCAAGATAAATTTGACTCTTACAAATGGAGCAACACATATTGGTGCTACTTTGATGACATCTTAAAGCAAGACTTTATGAAGGTGCTTACACGACCAAGACCAAAGGCAGTTACAGGTGAAATAACCTCATATAAATACGACTATGAAGGTAAGTCATTTAATCTGAAATATATTCAGAACAAGGAATTTGATGTTCCTACAATTGTTTATGCACATCAGAAGCCTGTTGAAGTAATTTGTGATTGTGAATATAAAATCATTGAACTACCCGGAAACATTGGTTGTGATATTGAATTTAAAACCAATACTGGAGAAAATGAAATCACATTAAAATTTTAACCTCAGAAGGAGGCATGAATTATGAATAAGGTTATCACTATCAGCCGTGAATTCGGAAGTGGTGGCAGAACAGTCGGCAAGCTTGTGGCAAATAAATTAGGTATTCCGTGCTATGACCAGGAAATAATACAAAAAATAGCACAGGAAAGCGGTTACTGCGAAGAATATATTGCAGAAAAAACTGACCGTGCACACAACAAGTTATTATCAGGCACATTTGCATTCCGTGATTACTACGGCAACTCTATTCAGGATAAAATATGGTTAGCACATCTCAAGGCGATTGTTGAGGTAGCAAACAAAGGTCCATGTGTAATTGTAGGTCGCTGTGCAGATTTTATTTTAGAAGATACTGCTGACTTACTTAAAGTTTTTATTCATGCCGATAACAAATCAAGAGCAGAAAGAATTGTTAAACAATATGGTGAATCAGAACAGTCCCCTGAAAAAAGATTGAAGGAAAAAGACAAGCGCAGAGCTGCATATTATCAGGTCAACACCGATAAAAAATGGGGCGATATGAAAAATTACGACATATCACTTTCCACCTCTGCTCTCGGTATTGAAAAATGTGCAGATATAATTGTAGATATCTATAACTCAAAATAATAAATCTATCATAAAAAATGTTCACTTGAAAAAACTCAAGTGAACATTTTTTTATTGAATATTAAATTTGTTTTTCTTTCTTTCAGATTTACTTTTTTCAGAAGGTCTTGTACTACTTTCTTTTATGGTTTCTTTTTCAGTAGACTCTTCTGTTTGCTCCTGTGTAGTTTCCTCTGTTGTATTTTCTGTTGTGTTTTCTGTTGTATTTTCAGTAGAAGCCTCAGAAGGAGCAACAGTTGTATTTGCCGTAGTTTTGTTTGTAGTTGCTTCAGAAGATACTTCTGTTAACTTACTTGAAGCTTTTTCTGTTGAGTCAACCTGTGTTTCCTTTTTGTTTTCTTCATTTTCTTCATTCTTCTCTGTTTCTTTTACAAAGAAATCACGAATATTTTGAGAAACCTCAGAATCCTTGAAGGCAAAGCCCAAACAAACTGCACAAGCAATAACTAACGATACAATTGCGGCAATTACAGCTACAAGCATACCCTTCTTTTTCTTAGGTACTGCAACTACCTCAGGCTTATTTACAGTTGCAACAATAACCGTAACATTATCCTTACCACCATTTTCAAGAGCCTGATTTACAAGGGCATTAACCTTATTTTCATTTGAATTATTGGCATTTAAAACATTTTCAATATCTTTATCACTTAACATATCTGTTAAGCCATCACTACAAAGAAGAACAACATCATTTTCCATAGCATCAAATGAATTGAAGTATGGTTCAAGAATCATTTCCTCAGGGAAAATACCAATATGCTGTGTAAGCTTATGCTTCTCTTTTATTTTTTGTGACTCTTCATAGCTTACCATACCCGAATCAACCATTGACTGTGCAACTGTATGGTCCTTACTTAATGTGGATATTTTACCATCACGTAATAAATACGCACGACTGTCACCTACATTTGCTATGTGTATTTTATCATCACAAAAGCCAAACGAAACGAAAGTACAACCTATTCTTTTTCCGATATTTCTCATTTCAGAGCAAACGCGATTATTTGCCTCATTAACAACCTCTGTTACCTTTGCCTGAGAAAACTTTGACTCAACAAGTTCAATATTTTTCTCATCAAAAGTATTGGCAGTCAGTTGTGATGCTACCTCACCTGCAGCTTCACCGCCCATACCGTCAAACACGGCAGTAGCAAGCTCTGAATACGATGGAAAAGCTGCAAAAATATCGTTTGATGAATTAACGGTAACACCTGAAAGATAGAAATTATCTTCATTATTAGTTCTTTTTTTACCCACATTACTGCGAGCGTATGCAGAAATACAATACTTTGACATATTATTTACCCTTTTTTGAAATTAAAATATTGGCAACAATGGGATAAAAGATACCGGCCATTAAAGAAATAACAATTGATAAAACACCAAGTACATCTAAAAAATACAATGCCTCGTACCATATACCACCACAGGTTGCACTAAAAAGAATAAATGTGATATATGTAAAAATTCTTGATGCAATAAATAACGGCTTTTCTTTTTTTCTGCTTACCACACTTAAAATAACAGGAATGAATAAGGCTAAGCCGAAAACACAAAATTCCACAAAAACAAATGAACCTACCAAGCTACAAAACGCTAATACGAGGAAATTGATTGCGAAAGTAATCATATACAATGGAATACGTTTAAGGAAACCATTTTTACCTGTTGCCGCTAAAATAAAGTTAATAAGCTTAACAATCAACAACACAGGCAAAAGAACTACAGAAGCTACACTTGCAATATCTTCACATTCTGCACCAAAAACGCCTGCTGAAACAGCATTAACAAAAGTGATAATTGCAAAAAAAAGTGTATACCTGAGACTTGTTGTTTCCTTTTTTAACCAGTTAAAATACTCTTTATTTTTAACTTGCTTTTTCTCTTTGTGGTTGACCTGTTTTTTCTGTTTATCATTAACTTGCTTTTTGTTTTCTGAAGAAGCAGTATTATTTTGCGCAATGTTATTTGCAGGTACCTGAGCTGACTTCTGAACAGGCTTCTGCATTGACGGAGCAGGAGCTTGCACAACAGGTGTCTGAGCAGGAACCCTATCCTTAAATGGAAGTATGAATTTGTCACCCATTTCAAGCATTTTTTGAAGAGCAGCTTTCATATCTGATGCATTCTGATAACGCTTTTCAGGGTCAGGATGACAAACCTTAAGTAAAAAGTCATTCCAAGTATCGGGAATTGATGAAATTCTTGGAAGAGACTCGCCTGCCATACGTCTTTTTTGCGCTTCTTCCCTATCACTGAATTTAATAGCAGTAGGAGCATCCGGTAAAAAAGGTGTTCTGTTTTTATTAAGAAGCTGATAAAGCAATATGCCCAATGAGTAAAGGTCAACATTCTGATTATATTCTTTACCTACAAAAACCTCAGGTGCCATATAGCTGTATGTACCCTTTTGTGACATTGCTGCAACTGTTTTTTCCATTGTACGTGCAACGCCAAAATCACCTAATTTATAAGTTCCGGCATTTGAAATAAATATATTATCGGGCTTAATATCGCGATGAATTATTTTTTTCTTTTCACAAAGCTCAAGAGCGTTGCAGATATCTATACCAAGTTGAAGAACATCTTCACGAGTAAACGCACCCTCTTTAAGCTTACTTTTTAAAGGTGTAAGAAGCTCCATACGAATCATAATAGTATAAGACATACCGTCTTCACTTTTTTCAATTATATGGTCCTCGTAGCTTACAATGTTTGAATTGCCTTTAAGGTCTTCAAGAAGCTTGATTTCTTCCATAAAATTCATGGCAATATCTGCATAATAAGTGCTTATTTCTTCATTTGTCATACCCTCACTCTGAAGAGCAGAAGAATCAGTATTTTCGGGCGGAATGGAAATAACCTTAAGAGCAGAAAGATACTCTGTACCAAACTCCTCCCTTTTAAGCTTATATACGGTTCCGAATGCACCTGAACCAATTTTTTCATCCACAGTCCAATGACCGAAGACTTTTGCACCATTTTCTAACATAAATTCACACCTTTATATTATTGTAAAAATAATTATTCATTAATTTTCGCAGAATATTATGTACCGTGTCCCATCGTCAAGCTCCACAATACCATTTCTCTCTTCCTCATAAAAGCCACAACCGGGGTCAATGTTAATACACTTATCATAATTACATTCTGTTAGCTCTACAACCGTATCCCAGGTTGCATTACTCAGACGTTGTTCCCTTGTGCCATCAAGAGTTTCATGCTGAACAGTATACCTAGCCTCTGTATACGGGTCTATGCCGGTTGAGACTGATAATTTAACCTCACCAAAAGGAAAAACAGTGTAACAAAAACCATTACAACCAATTGAAGCATAAATTATCTCTCCTTCCGGAGCAGAACTGTTATTTAATATAACATCATATTTAATAAGTCTGTTTGATAAATAATTTTCTGCTTCATCTTGTTGCATACCAATTAATCTGTATAAAGGAGCACATAAACACAAAAAAATTACCACAGCACACAAAAAAGAAAGCAATATTATTTTTACAATTTTTATTTTTTTTGATTTATTAGGTTTATCTGTTTGTTCAGAATATGTATTTTTATCAGCATTATCGAAGGTTTCTTCGTAATTAACTGCTGATTTAATAGTATCAGTTAATGAATTCTCTTTAAGATTCTTTGTTTCTGTTGCATCTTCATTAAAACCATCTGTTTTAATTAAAGCCTCAACATTATCACGTGTACCTTTATATGAATCCTCAAATATAATAGCAGAATTAATTGTTTCAAGCAACGGATTATGTGAAGAATCATTTGAATTTTTTGCAGTATGAAGTGCAACTTCAACAATATTGTTACCGGCAAATGCACTTTCTGTTTTTTCAGAATCGTCATCTGCAGGCTCAAATCCAGAGTAAGCAACAGGCGTAGCTTCAGACTCCGAAACGCCGGTAAAAGCACTTTCTGTTTTTTCGGTATCGTCTGAAAGTTCAGGTTGCAATTCAACGACAGGTGCAGCTATTTCTGCAACAGGTACACCGCTGAATGCACTACCTGTCTTCTCAGTATCTTCTTCAAGCATTATCGGTTCACTCGGAAGAGAAAAATCTGCACTTACAGTAGTTATTTTTTGCTCTGATTTTAATAAAACTGAATTTTTATACTCTTCAAGACCTTTTTTGAAATCTGAAGCAGAACGGAACCTTTCTGCAGGATTAAATGCACAAGCCTTTCGTAAAACCGAAATTAAGTCATCACTTACACCTTTAATGCCCGGTAATTGTTCACCTGAAAGTCGCTTATTGTTAGCAGTTTCTTTATCTGAAAATTTAATAGGATTCGGGTAGTCCGGGAAAAACGGCGCTCTGTTTTTATTAAGAAGCCTGTAAAGAACAACACCAAGGGAATAAATATCTACTGTATTATCGTAATTTTCGCCACGAAATACCTCGGGAGCCATATAAAGAAGTGTACCTTTTTTGGACATTTCGCCTTGTGTTGCCTCTAACTGTTTAGCAATGCCAAAATCACCTAATTTATAGTCACCGTTTGCAGAAACAAAAATATTATCTATTTTTATATCGCGGTGAATAATGTTATGCCTTTCGCAAACAACAAGTGCTGAGCAGATGTCAATACCTAAATCAACAATATCTCTTTCCGCCATAAACAAAGCCTTGTTATTTGCATCAACAAGCTTTTTACTTAACGGTGTAAGCAACTGCATTTTTATATAAATAGTATAACCAAACGGTTCGCGCGGAATTATAACATGGTCTTTATAATCCACAATATTTGTAATACCGTCAAGGGCAGAAAGCACCTTTATTTCTTTAATAAAATCGTGAGCAAGCTGACCGTAGTATGTAGATATACTTTCGTCATCCATACCCTCAGCACGTAAGTTAACGTGCTCATTTTGATTTTGAGGAATGTTTATTTCCTTTAATGCGGCATAATAAACCTCACCAAAATCATTACGTTTAATTTTATAAACTGTACCAAAGGCACCTGAGCCAATCTCTTCTTCAACGACCCAGTCACCAAATACATTTGAACCCACATTCAACATAACTTATTCTCAACCTTGCTCTATTTGTTTTTTTATTTGTGATGCTTTTTTCAATTTTCCGGCACCGCCAATAGCAAGAGGAATTGATATAGGGAAAAATAACAAAAGAACCACAGCACCCACAAGCATCTTTATGCCTGTTTTTTTTGTTTTTTCCATTTCCTTTTGAAGAACAGCCTTTGCTGCCATCGAAATTGTACCTGGTTGAACAGTCTGAATTTCAGGTACTGTGACCGGTTTTCCAAATGCATTATTAATATCCTGAACAGACGTCGGTTTATTTACAACATTGTTCTGTGCAGGTGCAAACGGAGCAGGCTGAGCTGCCGGTGTTCCCGGCTTTTTAAATGCATTATTAATATCTTGAACAGACGTTGGTTTATTTACAACGTTATTCTGTGCAGGTGCAACAGAAGCAGTTAAAGGGAAGCTACCGAAGGCTCCGACAGTTGCTTCATCAAAATCATCATATTCCGCAGAAACTGTTTCTTGCACAGGAGCAGGTTTTTCAGGCTCAGTTGATACCTGAGGTGCAATATCATACGGTGATGCATACTCAAGAGGTGCAGCCTCCATCGCCTTTGGAAAATCGAAGGGATCATCAACAGGTTGATTATT
>JAZUMM010000199.1:0-5594 GCA_045603625.1 Acutalibacteraceae bacterium
AAAGACCTGTCATCATCTGAAGTCCTAAAGAAAAACCATGTTTTTTGATTAAATGTGAAGCATTAAAAATATCTTCACGAGTATGCCCACGGTGATTTAATGCCAGAACCTCTTCATCGGTGCTTTGTGCACCCAATTCAATAGAGGTAACTTTATATGTCTTGAGTATATCAAGTATATTTTCATCTATGGCATCAGGACGGGTTGAAACACGTATTCCGCAAAAATCACCATTTTCAATAAAAGGCTTCGCCGCTTCAAGAAGCGAAATCATATACATACGGTCAATGGCAGTAAAGCTACCACCAAAAAAAGCAATCTCGGTATTCTGCGGATTTACTTTACCTGACGCACCTTGTAAAGTAATTGTAACCTCCGAAGCCGTTAAAGGCTTTACCTGACCTGATATGGTTTTTTGATTACAAAATGAGCATTGATGCGGGCAACCCATATGAGGCACAAAAAGAGAAATGTTTGCGTGCTTCATACGTTAAGCTTTGCGAGTGCGGCACCGGCAGCAGCCTGCTCAGCTTCCTTTTTGCTTCTGCCCTCACCTACACCAACAGTTTCACCATTTATTTTAACTGCAAATTTAAAGGTCTTTTCGTGGTCGGGACCACTTTCACCAAGCTCTTCGTAAGCAATGGTGTTACCTTTATTTTTTTGAATTTCTTCCTGAAGAAGTGATTTGTTATCTTTAAAATTTGCTTCTCTTTTTACTGCATCCTGAATAAAGGAAAGAATGTATGGTTTAACAACCTCCATACCACCATCAATATACATTGCGGCAATTACGGCTTCAAAAGCATCAGAAACAATAGATGGTCTGTTTCTGCCACCTGAATTTTCTTCGCCCTTGCCCATATAAATATAATCACCTAATGATATTTTTTCGCCAAACTTAAAAAGAGACTTTTCACAAACGACTGCCGCTCTGAGCTTGGTGAGTTCACCTTCAGGACGAGTTCTGTACTCCGAGAAAAGATATTCAGCAGTAACAAAACCGAGTACTGAATCGCCTAAGAACTCAAGGCGTTCATTATCCCTTGGGAGCTTATTTTCATTAGCATAAGAAGAATGTGTAAGAGCAATTTTTATAAGGTCTTTGTTTTTAAAAACATAACCTATAACCTTTTCAAATGCTTCTATGTTTTCCATAAAATCTACCTTCATAACTCAAGTGTTTCAAAGTAATTCATACTGCGTTGCGCTAAAGCTTCGTAACGCTCTTTTTTATCTCTGATTTTTTCATCCAAGGGGTCAACTATACCGAACGCTGCACCCATCGGCTGAAAATTCTTTACAGATTCATCTGAAATGTACTGTGACAATGCGCCCATCATTGTAATTTTAGGAAGAAGAATGGGCTCCTTACCTTCAAGACGTCTTGCAGCATTATAGCCTGCAAGTATACCTGAAGATGCGGACTCCATATAACCTTCTACACCTGAAATCTGCCCTGCGAAGTACACATGAGGCAGTTTTTTAAGGCTAAAATCATAAGACAGAAGACCGGGCGAATTAAGAAAAGTATTTCTGTGCATTACGCCATAACGAACAAATTCGGCATTTTTTAACGCAGGAAACATTGAAAATACACGCTTTTGTTCAGGAAATTTAAGATTGGTCTGAAAGCCTACAAGGTTATACATAGTGCCATCTTTATTTTCCTTACGTAATTGAAGATTTGCCCACGGTCTGTGGCCTGTTTTGGGATTTGTAAGCCCGACAGGCTTTAAAGGACCGTAACGCATTGCATCCTTACCTCGAGAGGCAAGCACCTCAATAGGCATACAGCCCTCGTAAACATCTTTCTTTTTATCAAAAGAGTGAAGCTCTGCGCTTTGTGCGTTAATCAGAGCATCATAAAACTGTTCATACTGCTCTTTATCCAAGGGGCAATTAATATAATCATCTTCACCGCCTCTGTCATAACGGGACTGCGTGAAGGCATTTTCCATATCAATACTGTCTGCGGTTACTATAGGTGCCGCTGCATCATAAAAGGATAAAAAGCCTTTTCCGCAAAGCTCACTTATTTTTTCTGCAAGAGCGTCACTCATAAGCGGGCCTGCGGCGATTATTACAATATCATCTTCAGGAATTGAGGTAACCTCTTCCCTTATGATTGTAATATTTTCATCTGCCTCAATAGCTTTTGTTATTTCTTCTGAAAAAACATCTCTATCTACTGCAAGTGCACCGCCTGCAGGAACCTTTGCCTTATCTGCCGCCTCGAGACAAACAGAACCGAACCTGCGCATTTCTGCTTTTAAAAGCCCTGCAGCAGAGCCTAAACGCTCTGCCTTGAGAGAATTGGAGCAAACAAGCTCGGCAAACAAAGGACTTTTGTGTGCAGGAGAAAATTTTTGCGGTTTCATTTCGTAAAGCTTGACCTTTATGCCTTTTTTACTTAATTGCTTTGCCGCTTCCACTCCTGCAAGTCCACCGCCAACGACAGTTGCTGTTTTATTCTTCGTCATCTGTTTTCTTTGCATTCTTACGTGGTGCTTTAAATGAATAACCGCATTTTTCATCAGGACAAGTGATTAAGCCGCCTTTGCCCTTGAAAAGTGACTTGCCGCATTTCGGACAATTTTCACCTGTTGGCTTATCCCATGTCATAAAGTTACATTGCGGATAATTACTGCATCCGTAGAACTGATAACCTCTTTTTGATTTTTTACCGATAACCTTGCTGCCACATTCAGGACATATTGCATTTGTTTCTTCTACGAGAGGCATTGTTGTTTTACATTCAGGGTAACCCGGACAAGCAAGGAACTTACCGAAACGACCTGTTTTAACAACCATATTTCTGCCACATTTTTCGCACTTAACATCAGTAATATCTTCCTGAAGTTGAATCTTTTTGCCTTGCATCTCAGATTTTGCTTTGCTGAGAGATGCCTCAAGGTCATTATAAAATTCATGGAGCATCTGAATGTAATTTATTGAACCGCTGTCAATTTCATCAAGCTTTGATTCCATTGATGCAGTAAATTTTGTATTAACGATTTTCTGGAATTTTTCTTTAAGAAGAGCAGTTGTTGCACAACCAAGCTCAGTAGCTTTAAGAAGCTTGCCCTCACGTTTAACGTATTCACGCTTGATTATTGTGCTTACAATTGACGCGTAAGTACTTGGACGACCTACGCCTGTTTCTTCAAGAGTTTTGATGAGAGATGCTTCTGTATAATGTGCCGGTGGCTGAGTAAAGTGTTGATTGCCGTTAAGGTCTTTAAGCTTAAGCGCATCATCCTTTTTAACATCAGGAATTGCACTTTCATCTCCATCGTCAATTGCATCCTCATAAAGAGCAGTAAAGCCATCAAATTTAATTGAATAGCCACTTGCAGAGAACATCATAAAGCCTGCATCGCCGCTCTTTGTTGCTTTGATTTCAATTTTAACGGTATCCTGAACACAAGGAGCCATAAGAGATGCTACGTAACGGCACCAGATAAGGTTATAAAGCTTATACTGGTCATTAGTAAGGCTCTTTTTTGCAATTGCAGGTGTAATTTCTATGTTAGTTGGTCTGATTGCTTCATGACCATCCTGTGCATTTGCTCTTGTTTTAAAATATCTTGGTTTTTCAGGAAGATACTTTGAGCCATAATTTTTTGTAATAAATGTATTTGCAGCTGCTCTTGCCTCTTCGGAAATACGAAGAGAGTCAGTTCTCATATAAGTAATAAGACCGGTCATGCCGAAGCCGTCAATTTCAATACCTTCGTAAAGCTCCTGTGCAAGCTTCATTGTTTTTTGTGCCTGGAAATTAAGCTTACGTGAAGCATCCTGTTGCATTGAAGATGTAATAAACGGTGGAGACGGTTGTTTTTTACGTGTTCCTTTTTTTACAGAATCTGCAACGTAATCTGCACCATCAAGACGAGCAAGATAAGAATCTGCCTGCTCTTTATTTTCAATTTTAACCTTGCCGTTTTCATCAGCTGTAAGTGATGCAACAAAGTTCTTTCTGCCTGAAGAAAATTTAGCATCAATTGTCCAATATTCTTCAGGATTAAATTTATTGATTTCTTCCTCACGGTCAACAATGAGCCTTACAGCCACACTTTGCACACGACCTGCAGAAAGACCTCTTCTGATTTTTTGAGATATAAAAGGACTGATTCTGTAACCAACAAGACGATCAAGAATACGGCGTGCCTGTTGTGCATCAACAAGACCCATATCAACAACTTCAGGATTACTGATTCCTTTTTTAACGCTTGTTTCGTTAATTTCGTTAAACTTAACTCTGTTTTTGCAATTCAAATCAAGTTCAAGCAAGGTTGCTAGGTGCCATGAAATTGCTTCTCCTTCACGGTCCGGGTCAGTTGCGAGATAAACGGCTTCGCTTTTTGCAACCTTTTCCTTTAATTCTTTTACAAGCTTTTCTTTACCTTTGATAATTGCATATTTTGGTGCAAAATCATTTTTCACATCTACGCTGAGCTTTGCAGCAGGCAAATCCCTGACGTGACCCATTGATGCAACAACATCATATTCGCTACCTAAATATTTTTTTATTGTTTTTGCCTTTGCAGGAGACTCAACAATAACAAGTCTTGACATTTCGATTCATCCTTTCAAATAGATAATCTACTAAATTATTTTATAATTTTTACCACTCGTCAATTCACAGACACCAAGTAACTCAAGCTCTGTAAGCGACGAAAGGACTGTATTCATTTTTAAATTAGTGTTACGTACTATATCATCAATATGCATAGGAGTTTCATTTAGTACGCTGTAAATAATCTGTGCTTCTTCAGAAGCATCACCGGAAATATTTTTTCTTTGAATGATTACATTCTCTGATTCTTTTTTAACAGTAACATTTTCTGCCTTTTGTTTAGATTGTTTTGGTTTTCTGTAATTCACATATGGTACTTCACTTAAACTTTTTCCGGCAATTTCAAAATTTATTAAATCACCATATGTAAACTCATACTCAGATAAAACATCCAGTGCAGAAAACACAGGCTTTGCTCCGTTTTTTATAAGATGATTTGCACCGTCAAATGATGAACGTAATATGTCACCCGGCACTGCAAAAACATCTTTACCTTGCTCAAGTGCCCTTTCTGCAGTAATAAGCGAACCGCTTTTTACACCTGCCTCAATAACTATAACACCGAGACTGACACCTGAAATAAGACGATTCCTTATTGGGAAGGTTGATTTTGACGGTTGACCAAAGGGCTGATATTCAGACACAACGGCACCGTACCTTGTAATAGCCCGACGCAAAGCGGCATTTTCACGAAGATAGTCACAGGAAAGACCGCAACCTAAAAAAGCACACGTTCTGCCTTTTGCAAGCATTGCACCTGCATGAGCCTCACTATCTATACCCAAAGCACCGCCACTTACTATTGTTGCACCTGACTGTGCTAAACGATACGAAAGCTTCTGAGCAATTTCTATACCGTACTCGCTGGCATTCCTTGTGCCCACAATACCTAAGGTGACAACGTCACTCAGAACACTACTGTCGCCCTGAGAATACAAAACAAGAGGCATTGACGTAAGGTTTTTTAAGCGATTCGGAAACAGAATATTATCAGGCGTAATTATTTCGTACC
>JAZUMM010000200.1:0-1800 GCA_045603625.1 Acutalibacteraceae bacterium
TATGGGTAAAACAAGCTTTGCTCTTAATATTGCAAGAAATGTTTCAATGACAGGTAAAAAGGTTGTTTTCTTTTCTTTGGAAATGTCTAATGAACAGTTGGCATCACGTGTTCTTTCAACAGAAGCACGTGTTGAATCAAATAAGCTTCGTTCAGGTGATATTTCGTCAGAAGAATGGGTAAGGCTTGCCGAAGCAACCGAAAGACTTAATAAATGTGAGCTTTATTTTGATGATACAGCATCAATCACCGTGCCTGAAATCAAATCTAAAATTAAACGTGCTCGTGATGTTGACTGTATTATTATCGACTATCTCGGTCTTATGGAATCTGCTAAAAAGAAAGAGAACAGGGTACAGGAAGTTACAGAAATTACCCGTAGTTTAAAGATGCTTGCAAAGGATATGAAGATTCCTGTTGTTTGTTGTGCTCAGCTTTCCCGTGGTCCCGAAAAGAATGGTAAAGCTTCAAACAGACCTATGCTTTCTGACCTTCGTGACTCCGGTTCTATTGAGCAGGATGCTGATATTGTTATGATGCTTTATCGTGAAGGTTACTATAAAAGCAGTGCAAAGGATGCAGACCAGATTGATATGACACAGGCTGACGTTGATATTGCCAAAAACCGTCACGGTCCCACAGACAGAGTAAAGCTTCATTGGGATGCACAGTATACATTATTTTCAACATTGGAGTACAGAGATGAATAATTTTTCTTCTGCTGTTAAGTCAAAGTTTTTTTGTGCAATAGAAAAATATAATATGTTGGCTGACACAAAAAATGTTGTTGTCGGATTTTCCGGTGGTGCAGATTCAGTTTGTTTATTACATCTTTTAAATTCTCATAAAAATGATTTGGGAATTGATGTTATTGCAATTCACGTTAATCACGGTATTCGCGGCGATGAAGCAATCAGGGATGAAAATTTTGCAGCTTCTTTTTGCAAAAACAATAATGTTCCTTATGTTGTAAAAAGGTTTGATTGTATTTCGCTTTCCAAAGAATCAAAAGAGTCCTTAGAGGAATGTGGCAGGCGCATAAGGTATGACTGCTTTAATTCTTTATGTAGTGATAATAGCAAAATTGCAACTGCTCACAATGCTAACGATAATGCTGAAACAATTGTGTTCAATTTATCACGCGGTACGTCGTTAAAGGGTGCTGGCGGTATTCCTGCGGTACGCGGCAATATTATAAGACCGTTGATTTATTGTACTCGTGATGAAATTGAGGGCTATTGCTCTGAAAATGAATTGGAATATATTATAGACAGTACTAATCTTTGTGATGAATATACACGCAATAAAATCCGTCACAATGTTTTACCTGTAATGCAAGAGGTTAATTCCTCTGCAATATCAAATATCTCTGCCTTTTCTGAAAATGCTGCAGATATTTACGACTATATAAATTTTCAGGCAAAGCATACTCTTGATGTTGCTTACCTGGGTGATAATACGTATAATGCGGATTTACTTAAAGATGAGCATATTGCATTACAAAGGGAATGTATTGTAAATGCATATAAGCTTTTTTCAAATAATTCAATAGACAGTAAAAAAATAAACGATATAGTCGGATTGATTCAAACAAAAGGCAGGCTGCAGTTGTTCGGCAACGAATTTGTTGAAGTAATAAAAAACAAATTACGTTTTTTTTATCAGGATTCCTGTTGTATTCCTGATGAAAAGGAAATAAAGGATTTTTGCGAAATTGATTTTGGTAAATTTAAGCTTTCTTTCAATAAATTTACAGAAAGTTTAAAAATTCAAAATATAAAGTTATTGGCTAATCTTATTG
>JAZUMM010000201.1:0-15233 GCA_045603625.1 Acutalibacteraceae bacterium
GCCCAAGTGTTCCAAAGGACACTTGGGCAGTTTTATTCGCCTCATGGGGTCCCCGCAAAACATAGTTTTGTGGGGTTTTAGGTCCCCGCAAAACATAGTTTTGTGGGGTTATTCATTCGGCGAGTGATATTGCTACGCAGTGATATTTGAACTTCGTTCAAGTGATATTGCCTTCGGCAGTTTATGGCGAATAAAATATCACTGAAATCGTAAGATTTCAATACCACTTCCCCAAAGGGAAATATCACTCTGTGCGAAAAGCGCAGAATATCACTATATAAAAAGTACTACCCGAAAAAGAGTTTTGTTTTCTCTTCTTCGGGTAGTTTTTTGTCTTATACTGTTACAAGCAGGGAATTTGTGTGCCAAATTCCGTTTTTATTAAAGGTAACTGTCCTTAGGGAACCTGTGTCTTTGGGAATTAGTAGTTAAGAATCAGGAATTTAAACGAAGTCTCCATCTTCTTCCAACTATTTTCTTATTGAATTCTTGACTTTATTAATTAATATGGTATAATCATTTTTATAAAGGGGGATTATCCTATGAAAAAAAGTATTTTTAAATTATTATCACTTGTGATAGCTCTTTCTATGGTTTTCAGCATTATGCAGATTTCTGCAAGTGCCGCAACAACATATAAAATCACAAACCCATATGAAAGTGTTGCTCATCTTCTCGGAAATGAAGATAACCATTACAAAACAAATCTCCACACTCACTCAACATACAGTGATGCTGAAATAGACTTACCTTCAATGGTTAAAGAGCACTATAACCAGGATTTTGATATTCTTGCTATGTCTGACCATGGTGTTATTGGTGTTCCGTGGAACGAACAGCCAACTCTTTTACCTCTTTACTATTACAACCACATTATTCTTAATAACCAGGCTCACCTTACAGATGAAGAATTTGAACAGATTCTTAACGGTACTTATAAGGATGACCACACAAGACGTACTGTTGAAAACGGTATGGAATGTGTAACAGGTGCTATCGAAGGTAACTACCTTGTTGCTCAGAAGAACCACATTAACGGCTACTTTATGAATGATAACAGAACTGAAGGCGTTATGGGTGAAGAAGGCGACTTCGAAACAATGATTGGTATGATTGAAGATGCAGGCGGTATCTCTCACATCAACCATCCGGGTGACTGGCTCGGCTCAGCAAACGGCGAGCTCGTTTATGATGAAGACGGTAACGTTATGCTTACACCTAACGGTGACGAAATGACAAAGGGTTACCAGATTGCAACTGACCCGGGTAACGTACAGTACTTTGCAAAAGCACTTCGTAAATATAAATCCTGCCTTGGTATTGAAGTTTACAACTCATTTGACCGTCCTACAAGCAGCGACCGTATTCTTTGGGATGAGCTTCTTAAAGTAATTATCCCTGAAGGAAGAAACGTTTGGGGCTTTGCTAACAACGACGCTCACAGATACGAAGACGTTGATACTTCTTTCATGGATTTCGTTTTACCTGAATATTCAGATGCAAACCTTCGTTCCGCTATGGAAAACGGTACATTCTTTGCAGTTTCAAGATATGAAGCAGGCGAAAGAATTGGTACAACTGCCGAATACCCAACAGTTACAGCTATTGCAGTAGATGATGCAACAGATACAATCACAATCATCGGTAAAAACACAGACCAGATCAAATGGATTGCAGACGGTGTTACAATTCAGGCAGATACAGTTTCAACAAACGGCGTATGCATTTCAACAATCAAGCTTCAGAACTATTCAGACGATATCAGCTGCTATGTTCGTGCAGAGCTTAACGGCGAAGGCGGCACAACACTTACACAGGCATTTGTTTGTGACGACGGTAACATGGACCAGCTTATTAACAGAGGCGGCTTCAATCCTGCACCGGTTGACTTTATTTCAGTTCTTCGTGCATTCCTTAAAATGCTCTACAACACACTTGCAGGCATCGTTGCTTAATTGATTAAACAATAAAAAGAACCTCTCATGAGAGAGGTTCTTTTTTATGCCTGTTAAAAACTAAAATTTCATTTACTGAATTTTGCTAAAGTCTTTTCTGCCGCTTCTCTTAAGCAAAAGCCTGTAAGAATTACAGAATCGCCATTATATTTTTCAAGAGTATCCTTAAGAATCTGCCCGTTTTCCAAGGTAGGTTCTTTTTTTGCATTATAAATTGCATCAAGCAAATCACAACACATACCAAATTTTTTTGTCCACTTATGAAGCTCGTTAAATAACTCCACAGAGGTATCATTCAAAAGCTTGTAGCACCTTCGCATATTGTTTATATACTCTTTAAGGTAATCAAGGCTTGCTGCCTTATCGCCCTTGCTTTCAAGAAAAGCAACGTGCGAAAGTATATTACTCATATATGCAGAGCTGTATTTTGAAAGGCAAGATACACCTAAATGGTCAGCAAAATAAAAAAACGTATCTGCCATATCCCCTAATATTTCGTTATGAGCATTTTTTAAGGATTTGTCGGGATTATAAGAAACAGGGTTCCACAAATAATCTGCCACAGTAAGAAGTGGTATTTTTGAGCATTCTGCATATTCCATAACGTTTGAAATAAGTCCTTCGCAATGCTTATAAAGCTCTTTGTCGCGACCGATTAAGGCTCCCATATGCATTTCGTGGAACATTTCGCAATCATTTACAGGATAATTATCCCAATAAAGAGGCTTATGCTTAGTTGAATTTGCAAGCTCATCCGCTTCCCTTACCGTAAGCACACGTGAGCAGATTTCTGCCCCTGTCCAGAACATATCCACATCAAACGGAATATTTGAACCGAATTTTGTAACGTAATATTGATTAGCATCTCCGCTATACTGTGTAGGACAAACCGTAAGCTTAATTGCAGGGTCAAGCTCCTTAAGAGCAGTATAAGTCTTATTCACAAGGTCAATATGAGCATCAACTATACTGTCAAACGCCTTTTCATCCTCCTCATACTGAAATTCCCAAGGAATATCATCTAAAAGAAGACCAAAATTACGTACACCTATACTATATACGCTTTTAAACTTTTTAATTAAAAGCTCAAAATCCTCTTCGCTTGTGTATTTATATGTTAAGCCCGGACCTACTGCCCAATTAAAGGATAAATAATTCTCCTCTGCAAGTAAAAACAGATTTTTAAGCTCTTCTGTTTCTTTTTCAGGATACAGCTCGCGCCATTTTTCCCTATGATAAAGGTCATCCTTAGGAGCATAGAAAAAGGTATTCATACCGTAAGATGCCATAAGCTTCATAACTGAAATTCTTTTTTCGTTCTTCCACGTAGGGCCGTAAAAACCCTCAATATATCCCCTTTTTTTAAACAAAGGATAGTCAACAAGTGTACCCTCGCGTAATTCGTTATTTTTTATAAGCTTTGAAAGAGTATGCGCTCCTCTGAAAGCACTTTTTTCAGAAGAAAATTTTATAATAATTTCATTTTCTGTTACGGTTATTATGTACTTTTCATCTGTCAAAGCTGAAATTTCCTCTGCAAAGGTAGTTTCTCTTGTATTTTCCTTTTTTAAAATTACCTTTACACCGCTATTTGCACAAATGTTGTAGTCAATAAAAACCTTTTCAAAAATTTCCTTACAATCACCGCAAAGGCTTACCGCTTCAGCTGTAATTTTTTTGCCGTTAAGATTATTTATTTGAGGAACAGGATAAATCACAGATGCATTATCTCCTTTTTATATTTTTTTATAAGCTCATTATTTATTTCATCGCCACCATCAACGTTTGCACTGCAAAAATGGTCAGGATAAAATCCTTTCTGAGTACATATTTCAACCGCTTGTGCTACAACTGCATTTAAAATCATTGCACCTGCAACTGTTGACGTAGCACATATTTTACCCTCAATGCCGTTGACCTCTATACAGGCATCACCTGCTTCACCGCAGTTATCAAGAACAATATCGCAAACCTCGCAAAGACGCTTACCGCTACAATGACGTGACTGCCCTGAGTTTGTGTGCTTAAGGCTTGTTAATGCAATTGTTTTTATACCATTCGCTTTACATAATAGTGCCATATCCACAACAACGCCGTTGCGACCTGAATTTGAAATTATTACACAAACATCCTCAGATGTTATTTTATATTTTTTAAAAATATCCTCTGCAAGACCTTCTTTACGCTCTGCGATTGTACTGCCTGAAGCATCAATATGAAGCATAAGCTCATCAATTAGCACAGGTTGAATATTTAAAAGACCGCCTGCTCTGTAAAAAAGCTCCTCACTAAGCATATGTGAATGACCCGTGCCGAAAAGAAAAATCTTTTTACTGCTTATAATCGCCTGAGAAAAAAGCTCTGCCGCTTCTTCAATATTCTTTGAACAATTATTTTCTATTTGTTCAATAACGGCTTTTGTTTTTTCAATATATTCTTTATATTTTTTCATCATAACTCCATAGCTGCCTTAAGGGCGCCCTCTTCCGGTGGTACAGAAAGAATTTCTGTTTTTATATCAGGACAAAATGCCTTAACACTATTAATAAACTCTGACCTGAAAAGCTCGCTTTTACAAAGCACTCCACCATAAAGTGAAAGTGATGCTACATCTTCTATTTCATTATAAAGTGCTTCAAACGTGCCTGCAAATTTTTGAGCCTGACTCTTTATAATACCCTGACAAAGCTCACATCCGTTTTCAGCACAAAAATCCACATCCTTTGCAAAGCCTGCAAAAAAAGATTTGTTGCAATCAGGTGCATAAACCTTATCAATAATTCCTCTTACAGATTTTACTTCAAAATATTCCTGTGCTTTTTCTGCAATTAAAGAATGAATTTTTTTATCGTTCAAAACACAAATTTTCTTTAAAGCTTCCTGTGCAATAGCATAAGCGGAGCCCTCATCGCCTAAAATGTGACCCCATCCGCCTTTTACAATTACCTTGCCCTCTTTATTTTCACCAATAACCATTGACCCTGTACCGCAAATGGCAACACAGTTACCTGTTGCACTCTTGAGAGCAACGTAAGCATCACTGTTCATACCAACCTTTTGTGCATTTATAACTCCATCACAAAGCTTATGTATTGTGCTTTCATCCGCTTCACCGTCAAGTGCAGAGCAGCCGATAAATACAGAATAAAACTCGTTAATACCTGTATTTTTGTAAATACAATTTACAATATCCTTAAGGTTACTTTTTGCACAATCAAAAGCTACACCGTAAAAATTAATGGTTTTGCCCTGTGCTTTATATATAATTTCGCCATTTTCATTGGCAACTGCCGCAGTTGTAACAGTACCGCCACCGTCAATTCCTAAATAATATTTCAAGGTTCCTCTCCTTTCAAGAACTGTAACGATTTAAAAAATGTTTAAATCTCAGTTCAAAGAATCAATAATTTCCTTTGTTGCATCAAGAACTGTTCTTGCAGTATATGGGCCCACAGAGTTTGTTTCTTCATAATGTCTTCTGCCGTGCCTGTCGTGACCGGCATTAATATAGGGCATTTTTTCATTAAGAATAAAATCATTGTCGGGAATAATGTAACCAATTTCATCATTACAAAGACCTACCACGAAATGATGGTCACAACGGTTCATTTTTGTTATTACGTTATACTGTGCCTCGTTACCTGTTGCGGAAATTTCAGGTGACATAAACTCACCGTTCCACAACTCAGGAAAAAGCTCACCGGGAATAAGGAACATACCGACCTGCCTTTTTCCCAATTCCAGGTACCCTGTTTCTGTTGCAACAAACGCCTTACTGCGTTTTTTACCTCTGTAAATATCATTATTTATAACCTTAAGAAGTCTTGCAACAATAAGCACAAAGTTTGAAGCCTCAATTTTCAAAGGAACGCTTTTTACGTTAATAACAGGCAAAATTTCTTCTTCATTACCTGCATTATTAAGTAATTTACCAAGCCCTTTACCGTAATCCTTTGTATATTGCTCACAATCAATCTCATGACGGTAAACCTTTTTAATTTCCTTTGCGGTAATCATTCCACCAATAGCTCCATTAATAAAAATGACCTGTGTATTTTTATTTTTTTCTTCAATTTCCTTTATCATATATGCAGGAAAATCTGCACTGATTTGAGTAGTTTTACTACCAAGAAGCTCAGCATGGCAAGCAAAATTTATTAACTGAATATTTTTACCCGCTTCGCTTTCAAAACGTATTTTTGTTAAGCTACGGTCATAAACGTGAGGCTCGCGGTAATCACATTGCAAATCTTCAGTTTTAATTACACTATAAAACAACCTGCCATTTGTTCTGTTTTTGTAAGAAGAAATTATTGCCTGAGCAGTTTTTTGTTTAAGGCTTTGCATAAATTCTTCATTTCTGCCGCTTTTATAAAATTTTTCACCCCATAAGCCTTGTGTATCAATTGAAGAATGAGAATGTGTTGAGCAGATTGAAATTGACTTAAGATGAGGTATTTCTTTACTTTCTATAACAATTTTTCTGATATCATTAATATCCCTGCGACTGATACCTACCGCATCAAGCGCACAAATCACAACAGCTCCTCTGCCTGTATTATCGTCAATATAAATTGCACGGGCAAAAATATCATCAAGCACACCTTGTGCCTTATTATTTGAATTGTAGCCTGCAATAAAATATTTATTTTGTAATGCATCCTCCGGTGTAAGCACGGTCTTTGCAAATCCGCAGGTAAAATATTCCCCTGTTTTATTCTGAAAAAAATCATCACCGCAAAGCATATATTTATCCGCCTTTTGCGGTGTAGTAAAATAGCTTTTCGGCATTAAAGCAATAACAAATTTTGCAAGCCTTTCAATAGCTTTTCGTGTAACTGCATCAAAATTCATTGTATCACCTGCTCAGATTAAATTACTCTATTTTAATTATACATATAATATATATCGTTTTCAATAAAAACATTATATTGAAACTTTTGCTGTTTTAGTGTATTATGGATTTATTATATAACAGGAGAGAATTTATGCCATTTATCAGAAAATACGAAGAAAAAGATTATAAAGACGTTCAATACGTTTGCTTACATTGTGAAGACGGGCCTGAAGACCCGCCAACCTTACAGGAGTTTGTGTTACACACCTTCTGCGATTATTATATAGACCACGAGCCACAAAACATTTTTGTGCTTGATGACGATAACGGCAAAGCTGTTGGTTACGTAATATGTGCAGAAGATTATGATACCTACAAAAAGATTTTTGATAATGAATACCTTGAGCTTAATAAGCCTCTTGATGAGGGCTTGTACAACTGGGCAGTTCACTCAACAGATTTACAAAAAAAATATAAAGAGGATTACCCTGCTCATCTTCACATTGACCTTACACCGCCATATCACAGAAAGGGCTACGGCTCTCTTCTTATAAAAGCACTTTGCGACCATCTTCAGAAAAAAGGTGTAAAAGGCGTTATGCTTACAGTAGGTGCAAAAAATATTAATGCAATTAACTTTTACAAAAAGTGTGGCTTTACACTTGTGGAAGCAGTTGGTGACGACGTTGCATTTGGAATAAAGCTATAATTTTAAAGGCAGAGAAAGCTGATTTTCTCTGCCATTTTTTAAAATATAATTCCTATCCCTTTAATACAACAAAATATACGACAATTGTTGAATGTTTCACAATTTCTTAAAATTCACACTTTTTGCCTTGACTTTATTTAAAATTCACTTTAAAATCGCATTAATTGACAAATTTTAATTAAGGAGAAAAATATGGGCGTACCTTGCGAATATCTTTCACAAACAAAGCCATTAAAATTGGCAACTGACCTTGACCACGAAAAAAAGTGGTTACAATTTTACGGCGAAATGCCTGAAAATTTAGATTACCATCAGGGTTCTGTTTACGATATGCTATACGATGCCATTCGTGCATACCCCAAAAGTCTCGCAATGGAATATTTTGATGTAGAATTCACTTACAGAGATTTAAGCGAGCGCATTGAAGAGGTTGCACAGGCTCTTTTAGGTCTTGACGTTGTACCTAACGAAAGCGTAACAATATGTATGCCTAATATGCCTGAGGCTATTTTTCTTATTTACGCCATTAATAAAATCGGTGCAGTATGCAACGTTATACATCCCTTAAGCGACCACGATGATATTGTAAATGCTGTTGAAGCAACACAGTCTTCACTTGTTTTTACAACAGACGTTTCTGCCCTTAAGGTTGAAGGCGTAAAGGCAAGGGTTGTTGTTTGTGAAGTAAGCAACTCTATGAAGCCTTTATTAAGAACTGCATATAATCTTAAAAACAGACGAGCTCTCAAATATCCTTCTAACTTTATAAAATGGAAGGATTTCCTTAATATGAGCGTGGCATACGGCCCCATTATCAAGCGTACTAAGGATGACCCTGCAGTAATAATTTACAGTGGCGGTACAACAGGTAAATCAAAGGGCATTGTGCTTTCTAACCTTTGCTTTAACTCTCTTGCAACACAATGCTACGCCGTTTGTAAAGAAGCAAGACCGGGCAACTCTATTCTTTCCGCCTTGCCGATTTTCCACGGCTTTGGCTTATGCGTAAGCATACACGTTCCCCTTACCTTAGGTTTAAAATGCATTCTTCTTCCGAAAATCAGTGTTGGCGACCTTAACAACACAATAAAAAAGAAAAAGCCCAACTTATTACCTGCAATTCCCACAATGCTTAAGGCAATGACAAACAATCCGCCCCTTGGTCCGGATAGCTTAAGCAGTGTTAAGGTTATACTTTCAGGCGGTGACTATTTAACCGATGACGTAAGGGAAAAGGTTCTTGAATATTTTAAAGAATGCGGCTCCGATGCACACATTCAGGTAGGCTACGGTCTTTCTGAGGCAACCGCATTTATTGCTGCCACAAGCGACACAATTGAAGAAACCGATAATTTAGGCATACCCAACCCTGATAATATTATAAAAATCTGCAATCCCGATACTAACAAAGAATTGCCAAGCGGTGAAGTTGGCGAAATTTGTGTTAATGCGCCTACTGTTATGATGGGTTACCTTAATGAGCCTGAAGAAACTGCAAATGCATTACGCACACACGAAGACGGCTATGTGTGGCTCCACACAGGTGACCTTGGATTTTTTGATGATAACGGCGTTTTACATTTTACCTCACGCCTTAAAAGAATGATTATTTCCAACGGCTACAACATCTACCCGACAGAGCTTGAAAACATTATTAACAAATGCAGATATGTTGCATCAAGCGTTGTTGTAGGTGTTAAGGATAAGGTTCGTCAGGAAGCACCAAAGGCAGTTATTGTTCTTAAAAAAGGTGTACAGCGTACTGCCGAAATTGAAAAAGAAATTTCTGATTTCTGCAAAACACATATTGCAAAAAATGCTCAACCTGCAGAAATTGAATTTACAGATGCCTTGCCTACAACAAAAATCGGTAAGGTTAATTACCGCGAATTTGAAAACAAAGATGATTCAGCCGAAACGGCTGAAAAATAATTAATCAGGGCACCTTGTGCCCTGAATTTTTTGTTGATTTTAGTTTTCGTTTGTATTATTATTAACATATAAAATATTTGAGGTGATTTTATGGCATATGCATCAGAATTCTGGGCAGAACTTACTTCTATTATTATGAGTATTATTATGTCCTTTGGCCTTACGTTTGGTATTTTCACACCAAGCGACACAACAACTGCCGCAGACTACTATAACGGCAACATTAAAAACGTTATTTTTATGATTGGCGACGGTATGGGTTCTAACCATCTTGAAAAAACAAAGGCAGAAAAAAATATTTCTCTTACTATGGAAACCTTTGATTACAGAGGCTCTGCAAAAACACGTTCACTTTCAAGCTCAGTTACAGACAGTGCCGCTGCAGGTACTGCCCTTGCAACAGGTGAAAGAACATCTAACGGTGCTATTGGTGTTTATATGACAGACCTTACCGCAACCTTCTCTTATCCAAAAAACATTACAGAGCTTTGCAGCGAAAGAGGTATGCTCACAGGTGTTGTTACAACAGATGAAACCTCAGGTGCTACACCTTCTGCTTTCTCTGCTCACGAAAGCGATAGAGGCAGAGCAGAGCAAATTTCCATAGACCAGTTAAACTCCAACATTAATTTAATTTGGGGCGCGGAAAACGGCTACGTTACAAAAGCTGAGGCAGAGGTTAACGGCTTTGAATACGTTTCTACTTATGATGAAATGATGTCACTTTCCGAAGGTAGCAGAAGCTTTGCACAATTTGACAATGAATTGTGGACACTTGAACAAAGCGATGCTGCCACTCCTACCCTTGAGCAAATGACAATGAAGGCTATTGACTTGCTTGATGATACAGACGACGGCTTCTTCCTTATGGTTGAAGGTGCGCATATTGATAAGCACTCTCACAGTAATGAAGATGAAAATATGATGGAAGCTCTTCAGAGCTTTGATAATACAATTGAAGCAGTTCTTGAATATGCAAAAAATGATGGTGAAACTTTAGTTATTATTACTGCAGACCACGAAACAGGCGGTATCACCTTTGACGGTGAAAGATACGTATTTACACAAGGCTCACACTCAGGTGCAAACGTTCCTGTATTTGTATACGGCTCAGATAAATTTATTAACGGTGGCGAAATTCTTAATAACTACGAGCTTCCTATAAGAGTTGCATATACCTTGGGCTTTACAGAAGAAGAGTTCCCGTATGAGGTTGCAGCATAAACAACAAAAATAGAGAATTTTAATTTCTCTGCACTTTATATCTTTTTCAAAATAAAATTTCATTGTCTTGCTTTCATAACAAGTTTTAAAAAATTAAAGTTTTTTTGAAATTTATAAAACCGAATGTAAAGTCTCTGCATCTTATAGGTGTAAGGTAAACAAAAAGTTTTCTTTACACATCAGTTTTTTAAAAACAAAAAATTTAAATTAGGAGAAATATTTATGAAAAAATTATTAGCAATTTTAATGACAATTACAATGTGCTTCTCTCTTGTAGTTGTCGCATCCGCAGAAACTTATTCAGGTACAGGTTTTAATATTGATTTCACCGTTGATGGTACTTGGGACGAGGACCCTAATGAAAAGTGGTTTTCATTTGAAACTTCCTATAGCCAGGTAAAAATTTCAGCTTTTTTAGTAGAAGAAGTTATAGACGGCTCGTATACTCGCGCTGAAGATGCATACAATGACCTTCAAAAAGCTGCCATAAATGATTTTAATACATATAGTGGTGAATATTACTATCAAACTCTCACAATCAACGGCTATGATGCTTTCCTTTTCGGTGAAATATCTGATGGAGAGGTTTTTGGTAGATACTACATGATTTGTACAAATAAATATCTTTTTCAAATAGATGTTTATACTTTAGAAAATTCCGATGAATTCAATTACATTACACAATCTGTTGAAAATATGACATTTTTTAGTGATATTGTTGACGATAACTCAGACTATAATGCCGAAGCTCCCGTAGAGGATAATGGCGTAGAAAACGGTGGATATGTTGAAAACGAAGGCATCGAAAACAATGAATATGCAGAAAACGAAAGCGTTGAAAACAATGAATATGTCGAAGACGAAGAAAAAGCCAAAGATGACAATAAAGATACCGATAGCAACGGCACAATTATTATCATTGTTGCAGTAGTTACAGGCGTTGCAATTTTTGGTATTGTTGCAGCTATTGTTATTAGTAAAAAGAAAAAATAATTAATTATATTTATTCAAAAAAGATTAACCGAGTGTCCTTGTGGACACTCTGTTATTTTTTTTATAATTAACTTTTTATAATATAATTCAATTATAAAACATTTTTATTTTATATTTCCTTCAAAATCTCTGCTCGTTTTTCGTCATACTCCGCCTGAGTAATTACACCGTTATCAAGAAGTGCTTTAATTTTTGTCAAACGCTCCTCCACAGTTTGTTGCCCTTTAACCGCTTGTGCCTGTACAGGAGCAGTAAATCCGGGTTGTTGTACAGGAGTATATGCCGTCTGCCTTACAGACTGTTGGTATACAGGCTGAACAGGACGTTGAACAGGCTGACTGTAAACAGGCTGTGTAGGTCTTTGAACAGGCTGTTGGTAAGGTAACTGACCCGGCACACCTACGGGTGCGTAGCCCACAGGCTGAGGAACGCTCATTACCCTTTGTTTCTTTTTAAGGCTTAAAAGCTGATAAATTACTAACGATAAGCTTGAAGCTATTGAAACCACGTATGATATAAATGATTTTGTATATATTTCGTTCATCTGTTCATCTTTTGCATACATAATAAGATTATTAACAATTCCTATTAGGGCAATACAATTTATAACTATTGCTATAACATACCCAGCTATTGTAACAATTCTTAAAGCGTTACTTTCTTTTATTTCAGAAATTAACAAAATAACAAAAAACGTTAATGAAAGAACAAATATTACTAATTGAATAATGGTTGAAGTTAACGGTGTTCTTGAATCCTCACCCCAAAATTCCACCATATACTCATCATAGAAAATATTTACCAAAAGACTGATTATATAGGAAATGCTAAGCTGTACTATTTCTAATATAAAAAATGCTTTAATTATAAATTTATATTTACCGCCGGTTGCTTTAATTACACACCCAACAATAAAAACTATATTCAGAATACTGAAAAATATATTAACTATATTCAGCAAAGCACTTGTATTTATGTAAGAAATAAATGCTTCTGAATATGATTTTAACACAGGTATTTCTTCAGTATATGCAACTATTGATTCCAGATTATTAATAATTGTCCACAAAATTTGCGGTATTACTAATATTGCAGGAATAATAAAAGCAGAATTTTTCTTTTCCTGCGGTTTTATTGCAGGAGTCATAAAAGCCTGATTCATTTTCCACGCCCCTTTAATTATATCATCATTATAATCTATTTAAAATTATTGTCAATAAACTGTTTTTGCGGTCTTTGTTAAATGTTCTGTATTTACTTTTTATTTCTCTTTGATATAATTAAATCAGGTGATTGAGTTCCCTTATAATTTATAAACAGGAGTAATGGATATGTCAAAATTAAAAATTGCACTTATCGGTAACGGTGGCATTTGCCGTGCCTGCCACATCGATAATTATTATGAAGATGAAAGAGTAGAAGTTGTTGCATTCTGCGATATTATTGAAGAAAGAGCAGTAGCACTCAGGGATAAATATTATCCGAATGCCGCAGTATATACAGATTACAAAGAGCTTTTGAAGGATAAAAGCATTGATGCTGTTGATATTTGCACACCAAACTACCTTCACTCAATTATTGCAGTTGATGCATTCAAGGCAGGCAAGCACGTTTTGTGCGAAAAGCCGGATGCAGTTGACGTTACAGAAGTACTTAAGATGAAAAATGCTGCTGAGGAAGCAGGCAAGGTGCTAATGGTAATAAGAAATAACCGTTTTGTTACAGCGTCACAGTATGCAAAAAAATATATTGAAGACGGTAAAATGGGCGAAATTTACTGCGGACGTTGCGGCTGGCAAAGACGTAGAGGTATACCGGGTAAAGGTGGCTGGTTTACAACTAAAGAGCAATCAGGCGGCGGTCCGCTTATTGACCTTGGCGTACATATGATTGACCTTGCTGTGTGGCTTATGGGTAACCCGACACCTGTTGCAGTAAGTGCAAACACTTATACTAAATTTGCAGATAGCGACACAAGTGACTCTGTAAACTCAAAATTCGGTGATGCAAATGCCGAAGGTACATTTGACGTTGAAGACCTTGCAATGGGGATGATTCGCTTTGATAACGGTGCAGTTCTTCAGATAGAATTCAGCTGGGCATCAAATATTAAAGAAGAAAACCGCTTTGTTGAGCTTCGCGGTACAAAATCAGGCCTCAAATGGTATGGTAACGAAGTAGAATTCTATACAGAAGAAGACGGTCAACTCCTTGATATTACACCAAAAGGCAATATGGAAACAAACGGCCACAAAGGTAATATACGTAACTTTATTGACGTTATTACCCAAGGTGCAGAGCCTGTTTTCAAGCCGTTCCAAGGCGTCGATATGATAAAAATCCTTTGCGCAATTTACGAATCTGCAAAACAAGGTAAAGAAATTGTGCTTTAATATTTTTAAAAATTAAAATCAGCTCGTAATACAAAAAGTATTACGAGCCTTTTTTATGGCTTAATATTCTGCATAGTAATTATACAAGCTTTTATCCGACATATAAGCGCGTATAGTAAAGCCTGCTTTATCATGGGATTGATTTAAAACAAAAATATCCTTAACGCACCCTTTTTTGTTATATTCCGAAAGAGTTTCCAGCTTTGTAAAGCCTTCTCCGTTCACGGAATATATGGCTCCATCCTCAAAACAGGCAAGAATAACATAGTCGTTTACTCTGATTATTTCAGTTATTTGTGATGCTATATAACCATCAGGCATATTAAATGATGCCTCTGAATTTCCTAAAAAGCCCTGAAAAAGATAACAGACCTTTGAGGTATCGCTATTTTTGTAAAAATACGGGGTATTTTTATCATAAAAAGGTTGTGACTTAATCTGTGTAATATCCTTTATTGTCTCCGAACAGATGAGCACTACTCTATTACTCTCAGTAACACATTCCCCTTCATTACAATAATAGTAAGCATCATTCACCTTCACCTGGTATGATGGCCAATCATAAATCTCAGAATATGATATTTCAATATCATCAACCTCACCTATTTCAGTTTCACCGCACTTTGCAAATAAAGGATAACGATGAAGCTGGACTGCACAATCCTCGTCACGTGTATATAAGGAGAGAAGCAATCTGCCGCTTTCTTTTGTGAATATAACAGTATTACCGTGAAGAAGACCGCCTGTTGAAATACCAACAACCTCGCCTTGCACATCATCATATGAATTTTCTATTCCAAAAAACTCGGAATGAAGCACGTTATAAATATCAACATACGTTATACTGCCATAAAATTCATATACCCTTTCAGGGTCAACCTGAGTATAAACAGGTGTAGAGAGATTTTCTATATTATAAATTTCGCCTGTTTTTGTAACAAAATATGATGCAGAAGCAGTAAAGAAATGGTGAATTTCATCCTTCATTTCCTCAAGCTCTTCAATACGCACAAGCTCATCAGAGGAAAAATCCTTTTCTTCTGTTGACGAATCCTCATCATCTGAATCATCGTGTGAATCGTCGTGCTTTTCATCATCCTCATCGTTATCTGAGGCATAATCGTTATCGTCTTCATCCTCATATACCACATTGTTATTATCTTTATCCAATATTGTTTTAACTGCCAACG
>JAZUMM010000202.1:0-2846 GCA_045603625.1 Acutalibacteraceae bacterium
TGCATTTTTGACAAATCGTTTCACCGCTGAAGAAATAGTAGGAAAAACAATTATAATCCACTCCGATGCCGATGATTTTACAACTCAACCATCCGGTAATTCCGGTATGAAAATTGCTTGTGGCGTAATTTCATATGTACATTAGGTGATTTTATCTAAGCCCATTATACGACAAAACACACCCAAATACAAGTACTGCATAAAACAAAAAACAGTAAGCAGAATCTCTGCTTACTGTTTTTAAAAAGTAAAGTCAAATTATTTGAGTTCAACTTTAGCGCCGGCTTCTTCAAGAGCAGCTTTGATGCTTTCAGCTTCTTCTTTGCTGCAAGCTTATTTAACTGTTTTGGGAGCACCGTCAACAACATCTTTAGCTTCTTTGGGGCCAAGGCCTGTTAATTCTTTAACTACTTTAACAACTTTGAGTTTGCCAGCACCAGCATCAACGAGTACTACATCAAATTCGGTCTTTTCTTCTGCAGCAGCAGCACCGCCAGCTACAGCACCTGCAACTGCTACAGGAGCAGCAGCACTAACGCCGAATTCTTCTTCCATCATTTTAACTAATTCTGCAACTTCTAATAATTTTAATTCCTTGATTGAATCAAGAATTGCATTTAAATCTGCCATTTAATTTTCCTCCTAAATTAATTTAAATTTTTTCTTCTTTTTTCTTTTTACTGAAAATTATTCAGCATCTGTTTGTTCCTCTGCTACAGCTTCCTCTGCTACAGCTTCCTCTGCTACAGCTTCTTCTGCGGGAGCTGCCTCTTCAGCAGGAGCTGCTTCCTCTGCAGGTGCTTCCTCAACTGCAGCTTCTGCAACGGGAGCCTCTTCGGTTGCACTTTCTTTAGACATAAGGTCGCTTATTTCTACGCCGCCGTCAACAATAGCTTGTAATGTACGAGCAAGATTTGAAATAGGAGCATTAATGCTACCCAACATCTTAGCAAGCAATGTTTCTCTGTTTGGAGTAGCTGCCAACTTCTTGATTTCATCAAGAGTCATAACTGCACCATCCATAAAACCTGCCTTAAGTTCAAGCTTTTCGTTTTCTTTAGCATAGTCAGCCAATACCTTTGCAGGAGCAACTGCGTCCTCACTTGAAACAGCTAATGCTGTTGGACCGTGAAGTGCGCTTTCCAATGCATCAAGTCCTAATTCTTTAGCAGCACGGAAAAGTAGTGTGTTTTTGATAACAAAATACTTAACATTAGCTTCTCTTAACTTATTTCTAAGTTGAGTATCTTCTTCAACGTTAAGACCTCTGTAGTCAACAACAACACCTGTTTGTGCTGTCTTTAGGATTTCAACAATCTCTGCAACTTGTGCCTTTTTTGCTTCTAAAACCTTTGCACTTGGCATTTTTTGTTTCACCTCCAAATTTTTGTTATGTTGGAATGTGCCTTTTCAACTTAATAAATAGAAAAGGCTCTTTGTCGTAGACACAAAGAGCCATAGTAATCGTTACTAATTTGCACCCTCGGTTGGACTTACTATCTTGCGATTGCCTACTGTCTACGGATTTCAACTAAAACATTTTACCACACTTTTTTATATTTGTCAATACTTTTTTAAAAATAATTATAATATTTTTTCATTATAATTTTAAATTAAAAAATATATATTTTTTGGAAAAAACTATTGAAAAATTTTTTTAATATGATATAATGTATGATAGGTAAATTTTTTTTAGGGGAGGAATAATACAATGGAAAAAGAACAGGTTTTAAAAAAATTAACCGATTGCGGTCTTGTGGCTGTTGTACGTGCAAGCAATGCAGAGGAGGCAATAAGAATTTCTGATGCTTGTTTAGAGGGTGGCTGTACAGGTATTGAGCTTACATTCACAGTACCCGGTGCACACAAGGTTATAGAAGCTTTGGCACAAAAATACAGTAACGGTGAAATGATGCTTGGTGCGGGCACAGTGCTTGACAGTGAAACTGCAAGAACAGCTATTCTTTCGGGTGCAAACTACATAGTAAGTCCGGGCTTTAATGCAGAAGCTGCAAAACTATGCGGACGCTATCGTGTACCATATATGCCAGGATGTATGACAATAACAGAGGTGCTTACAGCTATGGAAGCAGGTGCTGATGTTTGTAAAATATTCCCTGCTGACCTGTTTGGTCCAACAATTATTAAAGATATTAAAGGTCCTCTGCCACAGGCAAAGCTTATGCCAACAGGCGGTGTAGACGTATCTAATGTAGATAAATGGATTAAAGCAGGTGCAGTTGCTGTAGGTGCAGGCTCATCTCTTACAAAGGGTGCTAAAACAGGTGACTATGCGGCAATAACTGCAACAGCTAAAGAGTTTATTGCAAAGATTAAGGAAGCACGCGGACAATAAAAGAAGGTTTTGGAAAAAACTGTCCATCTTACTGTTTTTTACTCGGGGCGGTATAAACATACAGCACCGCTCACTACAAAATGGCAATCTGAACATTTTTTTACAAGCTTTTGATTTATACTATAAATATATAAAGGAAGGAAATAAAAAATGGCAAAAGTTGTTACAATGGGCGAGATAATGTTAAGATTATCTACTCCAAATAATGAAAAATTTATACAGGCAGACGAATTTGATGTATGCTACGGCGGCGGTGAGGCTAATGTTGCAGTATCGTTGGCAAACTATGGTCACGATGCAGAATTTGTTACAAAGGTTCCTGCAAACCCAATTGGTGAGTGTGCAGTTGCAGCATTAAGAAAAATGAATGTTTGCACAAAAAATATTGCAGTAGGTGGCGAAAGACTTGGAATATACTTCCTTGAAACAGGTGCATCAATGAGAGCATCTAATGTTGTATACGACAGAGCTCATTCTTCAATTTCAACTG
>JAZUMM010000203.1:0-9285 GCA_045603625.1 Acutalibacteraceae bacterium
CTTGATACGCTACGAACTCACAAATACAAAAATTTGCACGCATCTCGAAAAAATCTACTGTACATTCAAGAGTGTCGGTTTTGCCGACACTCTTTTTCGTTTGAGTGCTTGCAAAACACAAATCTGAAGCACACTACACAAAAATATAACTTTGCAACTTAGAGTGTCGAGAAATCGGCACTCTTTTTATTTTCGTATATGTAAAAAAGGTGTTTGAATCTAAGGATTCAAACACCTTTTTTCATCTTGTCGGATTTTCGCAAACATAAACATAATGCTCTTCAAAGTCATCGTAATCCTTGTCATCTTCCAGCAATGTATCTGCATAATCTTCTACATACCATAAATACTTTTTATTGCTGTTATAGCTTTCGTATAACATAACCTTGTTATCTTCCGTCACTTGTTCCCATCTTGAAAGTCCGTCGGTTCGTGTATCTTCCCATATTGTTGCATTTAAAAAGGTGGTTGGCATTGCATCTTCGGGAAGCTCATCAATTCTGGTATATGTATCATCAAAATATGTGATTGTGGAATAGTCTTCTGCGACAAGATACGGTCTTTCGCTACTGATAAACATTGCAGGGAAAATATATAACACTAATACGAAGCATAATGCAATAATTAACAAGGGGAGTAAACAACCCGGATTACGTTCTTTTTCATTTTTTAATTTTATTTCATCTGCTTTAAGTATATTCTTTTTTAAGGTTTTTGGTTTACATAAATGTTTAAAATAGATGCTTCTTAACGGGTAGAATAATAACATTAATATAAAGCCCATACCAACGTCTGATGCGAGTCCCGCTAATTTAAAAGCACGTATCACTTCTTTTGTGTTTTTGCCTTTAACCTTATCCAGAATTACATTTTCGGCGCGACAGTTTATTTTTGGGTATGATATAACAAAATTTTTATAAGTTGATGTTTTATCACCCAGACTGAAGGTGTCAAGTGAAACGTTTATAGTTGTATCAGGTTTAATGTTTTTTATTAAATAAGTACAATTGACCTGTAAGCTTGTTTTTAAAAGCTCCTTTGTTGTCTTTTTTGCAATTTTAAGAACTATTTTGTCCTTTAGTGAAAGAGGGGTTTGCGGAATTTCTTCAAAATCCTCATCGGTAATTATATCGCCGGTAATTCGTACTGTCAGGTCTGTTGATTCTAATTCAATCCATTGTACGTCATCATATTTAATAGTATAAAACTTATTGTTTACATCTATTTGCATTAAACTGCAAAAATCATTTTTTATACATATCCGGATTATATTATCCTTACTTGCAGAAAGTATATCTTCGACTGTTGTGTTTAAGGTTACAGCAAGCTTTTCTAACGTGTCCATTCTGGGTATTGCTTGACCGTTTTCCCATTTGGATACTGCTTTGTCGGATACATCAAGAATTTTTGCAAGCTCTATTTGTGTCAGATTGTGGGCTTCACGTAGTTTGCAAATATAGTTTCCGAATTTGTAATTGTTCATAGTGTTTCCTCCAAGAAACAAAGGTTTAGCGTTTCTGTTTTAAGTGAATTGTATCACAGATTTGCGCATATTTGCAATAAATTCAAGGTAGAATAAAAGTAGAAATTGGTTTTTGATACCAATTTCTACTTTTTTATATTTCATTATTGTAAAAAGCTTCTTTAAACCACACGTCCTTAACCTCAAAACTTTTGCCGTTAAGGTAATTTAAAATTCCTGCATCGGTTTCAAAATCAAATGCTAATTTATAGGAGTAAAGAAATTGTTTTTTATATCCTCCAAATTGCTTGTTCTGGGCATTGGTGCCGTATTTACCATCGCCTAAAAGCGGTGTGCCGAGATGTGAAAAGCTGGCGCGTATCTGATGTGTTCTGCCTGTAAGTAATTCAACCTCAACTAATGAAAGACCGTTTTTATATCCCAAAACATTATATTTTGTGGCAATCTCTTTTGATTTATCGGTTGACTTATCACTGATATATACCTTGTTTTGTTTTTCGTTTTTTTCAAGGTAACCTTTAATGAGACCACTTGTGTTTTTGAGCTTACCTATAACTACACACAAATAAAGCTTATGAAGCTCCCTGTTTTTCAGTTTCTCATTAAGTATTCTTAATGCTTCAGCATTTTTTGCAGCAATAATAATACCGCAAGTATTTCTGTCTATTCTGTTGACGAGGGCAGGGGCGAAGCTTATTTCGTTATCAGGTGCATACTCACCTTTTTCATATAGGTAACGCTTGATTCTTGTAATTGCCGTATCGGTGTAATTATCTTCATCGGGATGAGATAAAATTCCTGCAGGCTTATCAATTAAAATAATATTTTCATCCTCATATACTATTTTAATACTTTTGCCTGCACTTAAAAAATCATATTTCGGCTTCGTCTCTTCAAAAAATTCATCGTTAATATAAAGTGAAACAAGGTCATTTTCCTGAAGCTTGTAAGAAATATCCGAACGCTTGTTATTAACTTTGATTCGCTTGCTTCGTATGTATTTATACATTAAAGATTTAGGAATCAAAGGGAAGGATTTTGTAATATACTTATCAAGCCTTTGACCTGCGTCATTCTTATTGATGTAAAACTCTTTCATTTCGTTTTAAGCTCCTGCGCGATTTTTTCAAGCTTTTTAAAACGTCTGCTTACTGCAGAGCGTGAAAGAGGCGGGTTCATAAGCTTGCCCAGCTCATCTAAGGAAACGTCAGGATTTTCAAGTCTTAAGGTACATAAAGCAGATAAATCGTCAGTCATATCCTCCAGCTTGATTTTTTCAAGTATATCCTCTATAACGGCAACCTGCTTAAGCCCTGCCTCAATGGAACGACTCATATTTGCACTTTCAAAATTTGAACGTCTGTTAATCTGGTTTTTAATATCCTTCATTGCACGGGTTTTTACAATTTGCATAAATGCATTGTTTGCACCCATTGTACCAACAAAATCTTCAATAGATTCTGCTTCCTTACTATAAATAACGTAGCTGTTATTTCGTATTATTTTTTTTGCTTTTAGTCCTGTATCATCAATAATTTGCATCAAATCGTCACAAAGCTTTGCTTTTGTAACCGTAAATTCAATGTGGTAATCCTTTTCAGGGTCGGTTATGCTTCCGCATACAAGGAAGGCGCCACGTACAAATGCCCTTGAACAACAATCCTCGTTAGTTTGCTCAAGATTTGAAAGATTAATTCTTAAAGCAAGCTCTTTTCCGGTGTAACCGAAATAATCAAGAATTTTAATTCTGTCATCTTTTGATGGTACGTTAATTTTGTAATTGCCTGCCTTTGTTTTTTCAACAGTAGGTGTTACAGATGTTAAATCACGTATACAGGCACTGTATCTTTCAGCAACTTCTTTGAATTCTGTCATTAAAGAAATTTCAGTTATACCGAAAGCTCGTCCGAACAAAAGCATACCGAAAGCCTCCGCCTTGTAACAACAGGCGGAGGAAATATTTTGTGTGAGTTCTTTTTTTACTTCTGCGGAGAAAGACATATTTTACCTCAGTATAATAACTTCCGGCTCAAGACTTACGCCGGTTTCGTTTTTTACGGTTTCCTGAACCAAATTAATTAAGTTTATAATATCTGTTGATGTGGCACCGCCTTTGTTTATAACAAAGCCTGCATGCTTTTCGCTTACCTGTGCACCGCCGACAGTCTTGCCCTTTAAATTACATTGCTCAATAAGGGCACCTGCAAAATAGCCTTGTGGTCTTTTAAAAGTACTGCCTGCGCTGGGATATTCTAAAGGCTGCTTATCTTTACGTCTGCCTAAAAAATCATCCATACGTGCCTTGATGTTTTCTTTTGTGTCTTTTGTGAGACGTGCTTTGGCACCAAGAATGATGCAGCCGTTGTTTTTGTATACAGAATGTCTGTATGAAAGCTCTGCTTTATCTGCAGAAATAGTTTCAATTTTCATATCAGGGGTAAGATGTGTGATTTCTGTAAGAATATCCTTCATTTCACCGCCGTATGCACCTGCATTCATGTATACTGCACCACCGCACGTGCCGGGAATCCCAAAAGCAAATTCAAGACCGCTTAAAGAATTTTCAAGAGCAAAACGGCACAGTGACACCAGGTTTGTACCTGCACTGAAGCTGATGATTTCACCATCAATCTTATAATCCGACATATTACTGCCGATTATAATAATTGCTTTTTCAATACCGCAATCCTCAACAAGCACATTAGTACCGTTGCCGAGAACTACAAATGGTATATTCAGTTCATTTGCTTTATTTATAACGTTTATAAGCTGTTCGTTGTTTTTTGGAGATATACGAACTCCACAAGGACCGCCTGTTTTGAAAGATGTGTTTTTAGACATACTTTCATTGGGGACAGATTCACATCCTATGCTTAATGCATAACTGTTTAATTCTTCAAAATTAAATTTTGTTGTCATATTATTCATCAAGTAATGCTGCACCGATAATACCTGCATCGTTTCCTAATAAAGCCGGAACGATTAATGCTTGTTTCTCAGCATAAACACTGTATCTTTCTGCTTTAACTATATCGCGGATTGGTTGGAGGATTTTTTCACCCTGACCACTGATACCGCCACCGATACAAATCATTTCAGGCTGAAGAGCATTAACAACGTTTGCAATACCAACAGAAACGTAATAAAGGTATTTGTCAATAACCGCTTTTGCAACTGAATCACCTAAATCGTATGCTTCAAAAATTGTTTTGCCTTCAACCTTGTTAAGGTCACCTTCGCAGGTCTGCCAGAGAAGACTTGATTTGTTACCTGCCATTGCTTCTACTGCCTGTGAAACAAGAGCAGTAGCAGATGCATATTTTTCCCAACAACCTTTACGACCACAGTTACACGGAATACCGTCAACGTTAATAACCATGTGACCCATTTCACCACCGCAGAAGTTTGAACCGCGATAGATTTTACCGTCAATAATAATACCGCTGCCAACACCTGTGCCAAGTGTAACTGCAACAAAGTTTTTAACACCGTTACCTGAACCTGCAACAGCTTCGCCTAATGCCGCAGCGTTAGCATCGTTTTCAAGATATACAGGCTTTTTGAGTCTTTCCTCAAGCATTTGCTTTGCAGGAACGTTATTGAATTGTAAGTTGTTTGAAAATTCAATAGCGCCTGTATCTTTGTTAACAGAGCCGGGTGTACCGATACCGACTGAAACAACGTCTTTATAGTCAATACCTGCATTAACAACAGCCATATCAACTGCTTCTTTAATTGAATCGAAAATTGCTTCTGCCGGACGAGGTGCACGTGTTTTCACCTTGCCTCTGCCGATAATTTTATTACTTTCGTCTATAACACCTGTTGCGATATTTGTACCGCCAAGGTCAACACCAATTCTGTACATTTTATTTTTCTCCTTTATATAAAAATTAATTTAATGCATCGACTTCTGAAGAAAGTGGTTCTTCAATAGGCATACCTAACTGCGTCATAAGCTCTTTTGCGGCATTATAGCCAAGCTTTTTGTGACGGTTGTTCATTGCAGCAATTTCTATAATAACTGCTAGGTTTCTACCCGGTCTTACAGGTACTGTGGTTGAAGGAACCCTGTTGCCTAATATAGTTATGTACTCATCATCAAGACCAAGTCTGTCGTAGGACTTTTCACTATCCCAATGTTCAAGCTGAATAACCATATCTATTTTCTCGGTAACCTTAACCGAACCTATACCGAATATATTACGGGCATTGACAATACCAATACCTCTTAATTCAATGAAGTGTCGTATATTGTCAGGGGAGCTGCCCACAAGAGTTTTGGAAGAAACCCTTCTTATTTCAACTGCATCGTCTGCTATAAGACGGTGACCACGTTTCATAAGCTCAATAGCTGTTTCACTTTTACCTACGCCGCTATCACCGAGAATAAGTATACCTTCACCGTAAACCTCAACCATAACACCGTGGCGTGTGATTCTTTCTGCAAGCTCTGTGTTAAGGTATGAAATCATATTTGCCATTATATCGGAGGTAGGCTCTGCAGTTCTGAGAAGAGGCACCTCGTATTTTTGGGCAAGCTCAAGCATAGAACCCGGTGCATCAATGTTTCGTGTAAGGATTGCAACAGGTGGCTTAAGACTGAAAAACAGCTCCAGGCGTTCTTTTTGTGTAGTTTCATCAAGCTCTTGAAGGTAGCTTGTTTCTGCAAGTCCTATAAACTCAACTCGTTCCGGGTCAAAGAATTTTTCGTAGCCTGCAAATAACAATCCGGGACGGTTAACATCCTTTGAGCGAACAACAATTTCATGTTCAGGCTTATCGGGCATATACATTATTTCAAAAGAATATGACTGTATAAGCTTACTGAGTGGTACAGAGTATTTTCCTGCCAAGAAAACTCCTCCTTATAATATAGTTATATACACATACATTTGTATTATAGAACAAATTTGTATTAATGCCAATACCCAATTTTAAAAATTTTTTAGCATTTTATACAAAAATACTGTTATATGTTAAATACACCGAAAAAACCTTCCTTTTTTTGTGAAAAATGTATTGACATTATATTTTCATCGTGCTATAATTTCCGTACCTCTCGTGGAGGGTTCTTTTTTTGTGCCTTGATTTTCTCACAATCAATGGCGTGAAATCAGTTCTCTTTTTCGGAATGAACAGGGATAGGCTCTGCTCACCGTTTGAGAGGGAGGCTAATCAAAAAATGGAGGTGCCGTTAGTGAGAGTAAAAATTACACTTTCCTGCACAGAATGTAAACAACGTAATTACAACACTATGAAGGAAAAGAAACACAACCCTGACAGGTTGGAGATGAAGAAGTACTGCAGATTCTGCAAGAAACACACTCTCCACAAGGAAACAAAGTAAGGAGGTTAAAACCATGGCAGACGAAAAGAAAACCGTCAAAAAGGAAACCTCTAAAACTGAAAAGAAACCAAACATCTTTAAAAGAGCAGGCAAGGCAATTGCTAAATTCTTTAAAGATCTTCGTGGCGAAACAAAAAAAATTGTTTGGCCCGGTCGTCAGATGGTTATCAAGAGCACAGGCGTTGTTCTTGCTGCTATCCTTGTAATCGGTGCAGGTATCTGGCTTCTTGATTTCGCAGTTTCAGCTGCAATTACAAAAGTTGAAGACATTGAAATCACAGAAACAACAACTACAACAACAGATACAACTGACACAACAGATACAAGCGATACTTCTGAAAAAGCAGAGTAAACAACCAACGCTTAATCTGATTAATTAACTCAATCAGTATATTCGGAGGTGCACAATGGCTGTCGAAGCAAGATGGTTTATTATCCACACTTATTCCGGTTATGAGAATAAGGTTGCGGAGAATATCGGTAAAATCGTTGAAAACCGTAAGATGCACGACGATATTCTTGGTGTATGTATTCCTGTTGAAAAGGTTGTTGAAGTCAGAGATGACAAAACAGTTGAAGTAGAAAGAAAAATATTCCCAAGCTATGTTGTTGTAAAGCTTGCAGTTGAGTACAGCGATAAAGAGGGCGAAGAAGGCGTTCTCAAGGTGCCCGATAAAACATGGCATGCTATCCGTTACACCAGTGGTGTTACAGGATTTGTTGGTCCTGACGGTAAGCCTGTTCCACTTACTGCGGAAGAGGTTAAAAAGTTAGGTCTTGAAGGCAATGCTGATGGAGATAATGAAGCAAACAAAGTTACAGAGGTATCTTATGTTGTTGGTGACCTTGTTACAATTACAGAGGGACTTATGGAAGGTAACTCAGGTGTAGTTGAAACAATCGATACAAACAGCGGTACAGTAAGAGTTATTGTTTCATTCATGGGTAAAGAAGCACCTGTTGAGCTTCCGCTCAATCAGGTAAAAAAAGCGATTGACTAATATCGCAGATTTAATTTGGTAATCAGCAGTATATCTGCTGTTATATGCGACATAAAGTGTCGCGTGTGGGAGGAGTAAGGCGAGCTTCTTATTCCGCCATACCACGAATTTTGGAGGTGCAAATCATGGCTCAAAAGGTTGTAGGTTACATTAAACTACAGATTCCCGCTGGTAAAGCAACCCCAGCACCACCGGTTGGTCCTGCTTTAGGTCAACATGGTGTAAACATCATGGCATTTACAAAGGAATTCAATGAACGCACAAAGAATGATATGGGTCTCATTATTCCTGTAGTTATTACTGTATATGCTGACCGTTCTTTCACATTTATTACAAAAACTCCACCTGCTGCAGTTCTTATTAAGAAAGCATGCGGTATTGAGAGCGGTTCTGGTGTTCCGAATAAAACTAAGGTTGCAACAATTACCGGTGAGCAAGTAAGAAAAATCGCAGAACAGAAAATGCCTGACCTTAACGCTGCTTCAATTGAAGCTGCTATCTCAATGGTAGCAGGTACAGCACGTAGCATGGGCGTTACTGTTGTAGATTAATGCTCCCGGGTGGGAGGTAAATCCGATTTAACCACTCTATTGGGAGGAAAAGAATTATGAAACATGGTAAAAAATATGTAGAGAGTGCTAAGCTCGTAGACAAAACAAAACTCTACGAAGTTCAGGAAGCTCTCGACCTTGCAGCAAAGACTGCAAGTGCAAAGTTTGACGAAACAGTTGAACTTCACATCCGTCTTGGTGTTGACTCTCGTCACGCTGACCAGCAGGTTAGAGGCGCAGTTGTTCTTCCAAACGGTACAGGTAAAAAAGTTCGTGTTGCAGTTTTCGCAAAAGGCGATGCTGCTAAAGCTGCAGAAGCAGCAGGTGCAGATATCGTAGGCGAAATGGACCTCGTTGAAAGAATCAACGGCGGTTTTATGGATTTCGACGTATGTATTGCAACACCTGATATGATGGGTCTTGTTGGTCGTCTTGGTAAGGTTCTTGGTCCTAGAGGTCTTATGCCTTCACCAAAAGCAGGTACAGTTACTCCTGATGCTGCAAAAGCTGTTGAAGAAGCAAAAGCAGGTAAGATTGAGTATCGTCTTGACAAAACAAACATTATCCACTGTCCAATCGGTAAAGCTTCTTTCGGTGCAGAGAAACTCACTGAAAACGCAATGGCTCTTCTTAACGCTGTTATTAAAGCTAAACCGGCAGCAACAAAAGGTACTTACATCCGTTCATGTGTAGTTGCTACTACAATGGGTCCTGGTATCCGTGTTAACGCTGCAAAACTTACAGGTGCTCCTGTAGAACAATAAAAAAACACTTGACATACTTTAAATGGTGTGTTATATTACTTGTGCTGTTCTAAAGACAGCAGGTGCAAATTTTGTTTAATGGTTCGACCGCCTGCCGAGGAATGCATTAATTCTTGATATTGTTTTATTGAGTTTT
>JAZUMM010000204.1:0-10971 GCA_045603625.1 Acutalibacteraceae bacterium
GAGTTGCAGAGGTTAAAAGAACAACTGCGGAAACAGATGTTTATGTAAAAATAAATCTTGATGGCTCAGGTGAAAATGATATTTCTACAAAAATCGGTTTTCTTGACCATATGCTTGTTTTGTTTGCAAAGCACGGCAGATTTGATTTAACCGTAAAATGTGATGGTGATATAGAGGTTGACGGTCACCACACAACAGAAGATATCGGCATTGCTCTCGGTCAGGCTTTTAAAGAAGCTCTTGGCGATAAACGTGGTATTACAAGGTACGGCAGTACAATTCTTCCTATGGATGAAGCACTTATTCTTACCGCAGTAGATATTTCAGGCAGACCTTACCTTCGTTACCGTATGAAAATTCCTGCACCAATGGTAGGGGATTTTGATACAGAGCTTTTGAGAGAATTTGTTATCGCTTTTGCTTTTAATGCAGATTTAACACTTCATATCCGCAGGCTTGACGGTATTAACAGTCACCATATTATAGAAGGTACATTCAAATCTCTTGCAAGAACCTTACGCAAGGCTGTTGCAATTGATGAAAAGGCAAAAAATGAAATACCATCAACCAAAGGAGTATTATAATGGTTGCAATTATAGATTATGGCGTAGGTAATTTATTTTCTCTTCAATGCTCTTTGAAAAAAATCGGCGTTGACGCGATTGTAACAAAGGAGCCTGAGGAAATAAAAAAAGCCGATAGAATTATTCTTCCCGGCGTAGGCGCTTTCGGCGATGCATCAAAAAAGCTTAAAAGCAGCGGTCTTGTTGACCTTATAACCGAGCAGGCAAAAAGCGGCAAGCCTTTTCTTGGTATTTGTCTTGGTATGCAGCTCCTTTTTGAAAAAGGCTATGAATACGGCGAGCACGACGGTCTCGGCTTTTTAAAGGGTAAGGTAGTTGCTCTGGAAGGTCAGATAGATGCATCATTAAGGATACCTCATATGGGTTGGAATGCCCTTGATTTTAAAAATAACAGTCCATTGTTTAAATATATTAATGATGGCGATTACGTGTATTTTGTTCACTCTTATTATGCAACAGAGTGTGATGATTCTGTAATCGCAACGTCAGAATATGGCATTCCGGTTACTGCCGCTGTTGGAAAGGGTAACATTTTCGGTTGTCAGTTCCATCCTGAAAAAAGCGGAGATGTGGGACTTAAAATACTTAAAGCATTCAGCGAAATAGGAGATTAAAATGAAAATTTTTCCTGCAATAGATTTATATGAAGGTAAGGCGGTACGCCTTTTAAAGGGCGATTATAATCAACTTACCGTTTATTCTGAAAATCCCATAGAAATTGCCAAGGATTTTGAGAGCCAAGGTGCTACCGAGCTTCACACAGTTGACCTTGAAGGTGCAAGGGATGGCGGTACACCAAATATTGAAATAATTAAAAGCTTTGTTAAAAATACAAGCCTTAACGTTGAGGTCGGTGGCGGTATACGCTCAATGGAAACTGTCAAAGCTTATCTTGATGCAGGTGTTAAAAGAGTTATTCTCGGCACCGCAGCCGTAACTGATGAGAAATTTTTAATTGAAGCAGTAAAAGCTTATGGCAATAAAATTGCAGTAGGTGCAGATATTAAGGATGGCAAGGTTGCAATAAAGGGATGGGTTGAAAAATCAGATTTTACCACATTTGAGTTTTTTGAAAAGCTTCAGAAAATCGGTGTTTCTACCGTGATTTGTACCGATATATCAAAGGATGGTGCAATGCAAGGCACAAACCGTGAGCTTTATAAGGAGCTTTCGCAGAATTTTAATGTGAATATAATCGCATCAGGCGGTGTTTCAACTCTTGATGATATTAAGGCATTAAACGAAATGAACTTGTTTGGTGCCATAATCGGCAAGGCGTATTATACCGGTGCAATAAAAATAAGCGATGCATTGGAGGTAACAAAGTGATAACTAAAAGAATTATTCCTTGCCTTGATGTTAAAAACGGTACAGTAGTTAAGGGAACAAATTTCAAGGACCTTAATGAAATTTCTTCACCTGTTCAGCTTGCAGAGTACTATAGCTCTCATGGTGCCGATGAGCTTGTTTTTTATGACATAACCGCATCATCAGACGGTCGCAAGCTTTTTACAGATATTTTAACAGAAACTGCATCCAAGGTATTTATACCTTTAACTGTCGGTGGCGGTATAAATACACTTGATGATTTTGACAGAGTTTTAAAGTGTGGTGCCGATAAGGTTTCTGTTAATTCGGGTGCTATCAGGAACCCGTCTTTAATTAAAGAAGCCGCACAAAAATATGGCGATCAATGCGTTGTTTTGTCTGTTGATATAAAACGTGTAAACGGTCAGTTCCGCGTCTTCGCAAAGGGCGGAAGAGAAGATACAGGTCTTGATGCTTTAGAGTGGATTAAATTCGGTGTAGAAAACGGTGCAGGTGAAATTGTTGTTAATTCAATAGATACTGATGGCGTAAAAAAAGGCTTTGATATTGAAATGCTTAAAGCTGTTACCGAGCTTGTAAACGTACCGGTTATTGCTTCCGGTGGCGCCGGCTGTAAAGAAGATTTTATTGATTTATTTAATCAGGTGCCTGATATTACCGCGGGGCTTGCGGCATCAATCTTTCATTATGGCGAGGTTACAATTGATGACCTTAAAAATACTTTAAAAGAAAATAATATAACTGTGAGGTTGTAATATGTTTGATATAGAAAAACTTAAATTTGATGAAAAAGGTCTTATTCCTGCAATTGTTATTGATGATAAAACAGGTGAAGTTTTAACACTTGCATATATGAATAAAGAAAGTCTTCAGATTTCTCTTGAGAAAAAGTTAACCTGCTTCTGGAGTCGTTCAAGGCAGGAGCTTTGGCTTAAAGGTGAAACAAGCGGCAACTATCAGCACATTGTAAGCATTACTGCTGATTGTGATATGGATGCTTTAACTGTTCGTGTTATAAAAGATGGTCCTGCTTGTCATACAGGCAATGATACTTGTTTTTTCAATATTGTTCTTGAAAACGAAAATCCTGCATTTTCTGTTCAGGGTCTTTTTGATATGCTTGAAGGCAGAAAAACTAATCCTAAGGAAGGCTCATACACAACTTATCTTTTTGAGAAGGGTATAGATAAAATTCTCAAAAAGGTAGGCGAAGAGTCAACAGAGGTTATTATTGCAGGTAAAGCAAACGATAAGCCTGAAACAATTTACGAAATATCTGACCTTATGTACCATGTGCTTGTGCTTATGGTTGAAATGGGTATTTCTGTTGATGATATTATGACAGAGCTTGCTTCACGTCACGTAATTGACCATAAAGTAAAGCAAGAAAAAATGACTCAGGGTTGATTACGCCTTTCAAGACCGAAACACCGAAAAGGCTTGAAAATACTTGCTTTTAGGCAGGTTCGGATAACTCATTTCACCCTACCATAAACTCCGACATTGACAAATGTCCTGCTTTGTCATAAAATGGATATGTCAAAATACTATTTTATGCGGTAAGATTATGAAGCTTCTTATTATTAAAATTTTCGTTGTATGCATAAAGCTTCTTTATGCACCAATGAAAATGCGAAAAACACAAAATAAAATATTGTATCTTTCACGTCAGAGTGATGAAAAGTCTCAGGATATGATTTTGCTTGAAGGTGAAATTTCTCGCAGGAATCCTACCGTTAAGCAGATTTTTCGTCTTCGTAGGTTGAAGGATGAAAGCGCAGTTTCCCTTTCATACATTTTTAGTATAATTGGTGATATGTGGGAAATGTCATCTGCAAAGGTTGTTATTACAGATACTTATTCCATTCCCGTTTCCTGCCTTTCACATAAAAAAGATTTGCAAATTATTCAGATATGGCATGCAATGGGTGCTGTAAAAAAATTCAGTTTGCAAGCGGCAGGCAAGGCACAGGGCAGAGATTCAGGCGTAGCAAAGGCAATGTGTATGCATAAGAATTATGATTATGTTCTTGCTCCGTCACAGGCAACAGCACAAATTTACTGTCAGGCATTCGGTTGTAAAAAAGAGAATATAAAAATATTGTCTTTACCACGTACCGATGTTATTCTTGACGGCAAAAATAAAAGGGAAGAATTTATTCAGCTTAATCCCGAATACAGGGGTAAGCAAATTGCAGTTTATGTTCCTACGTTTCGTACTGATGATGATGTTTATGCAGCATCGCTTGTTAAGGAATTTTCTTCTGTTTCAGATATAGGTGTAGTTGTTTCTGCACATCCGTTAAGTAAAACAGTTCAAAAGGGTTTGTACAAATTTCAAGGTGATTTTTCCAGCCTTGATTTAATGAAGCTGGCAGATGTGGTAATAACTGATTATTCCGCTTGCTCGTTTGAGGCGGCACTGCTGAACAAGCCACTGTATTTCTATGTTCCTGATTACGATATTTATCAGGCGGAGCAAGGCTTGAATGTAGATGTAAAAAAAGAGCTTCCGTCATCAACCTTTGAAAATGCAAAAAGCATTGTAGAGGCAATTATCGACGGTAATTATGATTTTTGTATGCTTAATTCTTTTACGGATAAGTATATTGAAAATAAAAAAACAAATAATACGGAGCAAGTGGCAGCGTTCATTTGCTCTTTGACAGAGAGGGTTTAATATGAAAAGAATTTTAACCTACGGTACATTTGATTTACTTCACTATGGTCACATTCGTATTCTTAAAAGAGCAAAAGAATTGGGTGATTACTTAGTAGTTGCTCTTTCAACAGATGAATTCAACGCAACAAAAGGTAAAAAAGCATATCATAGCTACGAAACTCGTAAAAAAATGCTTGAAGCAATCCGTTATGTTGACCTTGTTATTCCTGAAAATAACTGGGAACAAAAAATTCAGGATATTAAAGATTATAAAATTGACGTATGCGTAATGGGCTCAGACTGGGCAGGTAGCGATAAATTTGATTACCTTAAAGAATATTGCGATGTTGTTTTCCTTGAAAGAACACCTGGTATTTCTACATCACAGATAAAAAATGACCTTCAACTTCAGGAAACAGTTGAAGGTGTGGATCAGGTACCAAATACATAATTTATTTAATAGTAAAAGACCGAGAGTCATTGTTGACTCTCGGTTTTTTGTTTATATAACCTTTTTGAATTCATTAATAGCGTTTTCGTTATACTTTTTGTAGTCAGTTGTAAGTAACGGAACCTTGCCGTCAATAAGCATTCTGAAGCCTTTTTCAACGCCGTCATCTGAATCTTCTACAAGAATACCGTTGTTGTTTTGCATAAAGATTCGCGGACCTGTAATGTCTGTTGAAACCGCCGGAACACCTAAAATGTCAGCCTCAACAATAACAAGGCCAAAGCCTTCATAGTATGAACCAAGAATGAAGCCGTCGCAAGCCTTAACAATAGGTAACGGGTTAGCCATTGAGAGAATAAGTATAATATTGTTACCGCAAGGTAATGTTTTTATATACTCGGTAAATTCATCGTAAAGACCATTGAACTGGTTACCGCCAATAATAATAAAGTAAGAGTTTTTGTTTTCTTGCCATACTTTGTTGAAAGCATCAATCATTCTTCTTTGACCTTTTTCTGGTGAGAATCGACCAACGCTGATAATGCATTTTGCATCGCTTTCAAGGATTTCTTTAAGCTCGTCAAGCTCTTTGTTGCACCTTGTAATATCTTCTTCAAAAATTATTTCGCCTTCACCGCGTTCAATAATTCCTTCGTAAGCAATAACGTTATGAACAATTTTAAAGTTGTCTGTATTTTTTACAAAGTAAGATGTGGGTTCCCATAAGTCCTCAGTAACAAGGGCTACGCTATCGTATCTCGGATAAACATATTCAAGAATGTCTTTTCTTTGGTTGCCACGTGTTTCAATTTCCTGCTTCATATCATTATGAACGTAAATTGTTGTGCTGCAATCAAATTCCTGGAACATAATGTTTACCTTAGGGCCATACCCTGTAAACTGAATGGCACTGTCAATACGTGCACCGCCAAAGAGACGTCTTATTTCATATTTCCAGTCATCTTTAAGTTTTTTTGTAACATAATTTACATTAATAAAATTCTTTTTGATGAAACACATTGCAAGGAAGGCGTGCCAAAGAATATCGTTATAAACACTAAGGTTCATTGCGCCGTGCATAGGCATATAATTTACGCCCTCAGGTAAAGCGGCAATTGTATCGTGATGCTTTATTTCAAAAGCGGATGGGAAACAGATGATGTAGTTGTTTTCCTTTGTATCAAGGTTGTTTAAGAGGTTGTAAATTGAGGTTGTAACACCGTTTCTGTCAAGGTTACCTGCGTGCAAAAGAACGTTTTTCTTTCCGTTGTCAGGGATTTTCTCAACAATAAGGTTATCTGACTTTTTGTTATTAATAACAAGGTCAAGAAGCTGTTTTGTAGCATCAATATTATCGTAAGCGCAGTACTCGTTAAGGAAATCTGTATCATCATACTGCTTAGGGGAACGAAGCTCTTTAATAAGGCTTTCAATATCCTGAACTCTGGGGAATGGAAGCTCTGTTATTGGCTTGTAAACGCCACGGCTTTCAAAATATTCTTCTTCATCATAGGTGAAAAGAACGCATTTGTTTTTTGTGATTGCAAAATCGTAGAATACACTGGAGTAGTCAGTTACCAGGCAGTCTGCACAGTTGAGAAAATCGTAGGTTTCGTAATTAGCAGGGAACTTCTTGATGTTTTTGAAGCCACCAAAGTCAAGATTTTTAACTGCAACAGGGTGAAGGTTAACGTAGAGAATTTCATCTTCGTTAAGACTTCTGTCCCATTCCTCAAGGTATGCTTTGAGTATTGCATCTGCATCGTCGTCTGCTACGCCGATTTTACCGCGCCACGTAGGCATATATGCATAGATTTTTTTCTTGTTCGGTTCAAGCTTTTGTCTGAGCTCTTCTCTTCTTTTCGTGTCAAGAAAAACAGTGTTTCTGGGGTAACCGTTTAAAACGTATTTACCTGATGAAACGTTTTCAAGCATATAGTCTTCAATCATATGCTCCATTGTGTATTTGTTGGGGTAAAGAAGGTAATCTGAAAAAATAAAGTTTTTCTGAGTGTTACCGATTTTGCTGCCGTTTCTTATACTTTTACCCAATGTTTTAAGAGGAGTTCCGTGCCAGGTGTTTAAATATACCTGTTCTTCTCTTTTTGTTAAGAAAGGTAAAAAGGTATTATCATTCATAAGGTATTTTGATGTTGCTAATGCTTTCATATAAGCAACAGAGTAAACAGTAACAAGTGTCACGTTTTCAATGCCGTAGTTTTTTAATGTTCTCTGAATTTTCTTTTTGCTTTTTTTACGGCAGCTGAAATAAAGCTTGTATGAGCTGTATTCCGGGTTTGTGGCAAGCTCCTTAAGTAAGTAGAACATATTGCCGTTAACCTCATTACCGTGCTGTGATTCAAGCATAATTGCTTTGGGATTAATGGGAGAATTTTTAATAGCGGATAAATACTTTGCCGTAGGGATTAAATATGCAAGCCATTTTTTTAATGACCTTTTTTTCAATATCCCTTTAATCTTTTCAATCATAGTAAACCTCCGAGTCATTATACTACATTCTGGATTATACCATACTAAAACAAAAATTTCCACAATATTTAATATAACACTATTATTTTTTTACTTTTCGTCTTTAAGCGACGATTTTTTCTTTTATACCTGTGTAAAATAATTTTAAAGCAAAGGAGGTAAAAAAATGAGTGTTCTTGTAAAAAAAGAAAAAGATATTCTCACAGTCTGCATAAAAGGTGAAATTGACCATCACACGGTTCCTGCTATAAGAGAAAAAATTGATGATGCAATTTTAATGAACGAAGACATAAAAGCTCTTGTAATTGATTTTAATGAGGTTAGCTTTATGGATAGCTCAGGCGTAGGGCTTGTTATGGGGCGTTACAGACTCATAGCGGACAAGCACATAACACTTGAAATAAAAAATCTTTCCAAAAGAGATTACAAAATTATGAAAATGTCCGGTATAGAAAAGTTAGCGAAAATAAGTAAATCACAAAATGAAAAAAGATTGGGTGAGTTGTTATGAAAAAAATAAATCAGATGCGTATGGTACTTGATTCACGTTCAATTAACGAGAGCTTTTCACGTGTTGCCGTTGGAGCTTTTTCCAGTCAGTTAGATATGACCGTTGAAGAATTAGGTGATATAAAAACTGTGGTGAGCGAGGCGGTTACAAACTGCATAGTTCACGCCTATCGTAATACCATAGGCAAAATTTACATAACTTGTACAGTTTTTGAAGAGGGCGTGATTCGTATTTCCATAAGGGATAAGGGTTGCGGTATTAATGATGTTAAAAAGGCGAGGGAGCCTTTGTATACAAGTGTTGGAGGCGACCGTTCCGGTTTAGGCTTTACTGTTATGGAAAGCTTTTCCGATAAGCTTCGTGTTCGTTCAAAAGTTGGTGTGGGAACAACTGTTACTATTGAAAAAATAATAAAAGGTAAAGCCAATGAATGACCGCGATGAGTTTATAAAAAGCAATCTGCCCCTTGTTCATTCTTGTGCCGCCCGTTTTAAAAACAGAGGGGTAGAGTACGATGATTTGTATCAGGCAGGATGTCTCGGCTTGCTCAAAGCCGTTAATGGATTTGATGAGAGTCTGGGCTTTGTTTTTTCCACTTATGCCGTGCCTGCTATTTTAGGTGAAATTAAAAGGATTTTCAGAGATGGCGGTTCGGTAAAGGTAAGCCGCAGTATGAAAGATAAATCCCGTTATATCTGGGCGGAAAAAGAAAAATTAGCGGAGCTTCTTAAACGTGAGCCCACGGTAACAGAACTTGCCACGTACCTTAAAATGGAAGTGCCCGAAGTCAGTGAATTACTTCTCGCATTTCAGCCTGTTTTATCTTTAACGCCAACAGATGAAGGTGAAAATAAAGAACTTGATATTCCGGTTGAAAATCAAGACAGAATAGATGAGATTATCTGTCTTGAGGATTGTCTTGAAGCACTTGATATGCAGGATAGAAGAATAATAGATTTGCGTTATTACAAGGCAAAAACGCAAAGTGCCGTTGCTAAGGAGCTTGGTATGTCGCAGGTGCAGGTATCAAGGCAGGAAAAGAAAATACTCAGCAGAATAAGAGAAAAAATGAGTGTTTAGTGACTTGAACAAAAAATACACCTGATATTAAAAAAAGAATGTTTAAAATGATAGGGTAAAAAAAACAGTATGTACTTGCAAAATAAATGAGTTTGTTATAAAATATATTCGGTAAAAAATTAACAAACAAAAGGAGTAATTTCAAATGGGTCTTTTAAACAAAAAAACAGTTGATGATATCAACGCAAAAGGCAAAAAAGTTCTCGTTCGTTGCGATTTCAACGTTCCTCTTAAAGATGGCGTTATCACAGACGAAAACCGTATCACAGCGGCACTCCCTACAATTAAAAAACTTATTGCTGACGGTGCACAGGTAATTCTTTGTTCTCACCTCGGTAAAGTTAAAAACGGACCAAACGAAAAAGAATCACTTGCACCTGTTGCAAAGAGACTTACAGAAGTTCTTGGTCAGGAAGTTGTTTTCGCAGCAGATGATACTGTTGTTGGCGAAAATGCAAAGGCTGCAGTTGCAGCAATGAAAGATGGCGATGTTGTTCTTCTTCAGAACACACGTTTCCGTCCTGAAGAAACAAAAAATGGCGAAGCATTCTCAAAAGAGCTCGCTTCACTTTGCGAAATTTACGTAAACGATGCTTTCGGTGCTGCTCACAGAGCACACTGTTCAACAGTTGGTGTAGCATCATTTGTTGAAGAAGCAGCAGTTGGTTACCTTATGGGTAAAGAGCTTAAATATCTCGGCAACGCTGTTGAAGATCCACAGAGACCTTTCGTTACAATTCTCGGTGGTGCAAAGGTTGCAGATAAGCTCAACGTTATTGAAAATCTTCTTAACAAAGCAGATACACTTATTATCGGTGGCGGTATGGCATACACATTCCTTGCTGCTAAGGGTTACACAGTAGGTACATCTCTTCTTGACGAAACAAAGATTGATTACTGTAAAGATATGCTCAAAAAAGCAGAAGAAAAAGGTGTTAAGCTTCTTCTTCCTGTTGATGTTACAACTGCAAAAGATTTCCCGAATCCAATCGATGCAGAAATTGACGTAACAATTTATGATGCAGATAAGATTCCTGCAGACGTTATGGGTCTTGATATCGGTCCTAAAACAGCAGAGCTTTATGCAGATGCAGTTAAATCTGCAAAAACAGTTGTTTGGAACGGTCCTATGGGCGTTTTCGAAAATCCGATTCTTGCAAAAGGTACAATCGCAGTTGCTAAATCACTTGCAGAAACAGATGCAACAACAATCATCGGTGGCGGTGACTCTGCAGCAGCAGTTAATACACTTGGCTTTGGTCCTAAAATGACTCACATCTCAACAGGTGGCGGCGCTTCTCTTGAATTCCTTGAGGGTAAAGCACTCCCAGGTATCGAAGCAGTTAACGATAAATAATATAGCACACGTATTTGTCAAGTTACCGACCCGAACTCGCGTATCTTTATACGCTACGGGGTCGCTAACTTACCAACTACGCGCACTCTATTATTTATCACTTCTTGGTAAGTAATTGTTTCTGGTGGGTAGAAAAATGCAAACTGCACGCAAACTATTACTTGTCGTGCTTGACGGATATGTTTACGTGTGTTTCTGATTTTAGCCGACCCGAACTCACGTATCTTTATACGCTACGGGGTCGCTAACTTACCAACTACGCGTACTCTGTTAAAGAGTATTGGTAGTTGCGTTTATAAATTAAAATGTATTTTGAAAGGGTTTACAGATATGGATAAATCACTTCGTAAAGCAGTTATCGCAGGTAACTGGAAAATGAACAAAACTGCTGATGAAGCAAAAGCTATCATCAACGAAATGAAGCCTCTTGTTGCAAATGCAGATTGCGATGTTGTTCTTTGTGTTCCTTACATTGACATTTTCGCAGCACAGGAAGCAGCAGCTGGT
>JAZUMM010000205.1:0-5794 GCA_045603625.1 Acutalibacteraceae bacterium
TCGTACGTTCCGCACGAAACTGGCTAAAGCCATTAATACAAACGGGAGGGAACCTGAGGTTTCCTCCCGTTTATTTATAAAACAACAAAATAATAGTTTTAATTATACCACTGCAAACAAGCCTAAAAGCTTTACTAAAAATCTCATAACAATAGCCAAAATACTTTCCATACCAAGCATCTGACTGCCGTTAACAGTATTTTTATTCATTTCTTTTTCTCCGCAGACTTCACACACACCATCATCATTTATTGTGTGACCCGTCGGATTAGAAGTATACTCTATATAATTCAGACCACAACAATCGCAAGTATATTCAACACGTCCATGTTCGGTACACGTTGGCAAAAAATCTGCTATTTTCACGTTATGTCTTTTTGCATTTAAAAAACCGCTATTACAGAAAGAGTTAATGGATATATTTACATAATCCAATACGTATACATCTTTTATTTCAGAACAATTATTAAAAACGGTTGAATCAATTACCACATTCTAACAACAAATTATAACTTTCCCAAGCTCCAGGCAACCATCAAATGCTGAACTGTCAATTCTTTCAACTTTAGCAGGAATCAAAACCTGTTTTAAATTCTGACAATCTGCAAATGAACGCCATGAAATTTTCTCAACATTTTCACCTATAATAACCTCCTGAAGATTATTACATTTATTAAATGTTCCTCCACCGATAACTTTTACACCATTACCTATGGAAGCAAAAGTCAAAGCATCACAATCAACAAATGCGTTCTCACCTATATCTGTTACACTATCAGGAATCATTATTTTTTTTAGACTAAAGCACCTCTCAAATGCAGATTTCTCAATAACCTTTACACCATCAGGAATTGTTACACTTTCAAGACTACATAACTCAAAAGAAAATGCTCCGATTACCTCTACGGTATCAGGAATTACATAATCGGTAATACCTTTATTTTTGGGGAAATACAGAAGAGTCGTTTTATCCTTATTAAAAAACGCTCCTGTTTCGTCATTTGAAAAATACGGATTATCACTATGAATGAAAATCCCCGAAACGTTCGAAAATTCACCTCTTGAAAGCCCAATTATATTCGAAACGTTTTTCCCTAACCTCAGTTCCAAATTGCTATTACAATTGCGGAATGCTTCCGAACCGATTGAAATCACACTATCAGGAAGTTGCAGACTTTTAAGGTTTGTACAACTGTCGAAGGCACTAAATTGAATTTCAGAAGCACCTTCTCCAAAAAGAACATTTTCAAGAGATGAACAATAGCTAAAAGCATTTTGCATAACAACTCCGTTATTTTCACCACGAGGAGAATCACAAATAACTAAATCGGAAAGATTTTTGCAAAATGCAAACGCACGGGCACCAATTTGAGCGGCACCATTTTTAATTGTTACTTTTTTTATTTTTTCACAATACGAAAAAGCTCCTCCGCCAATTTCAGTTACATTTTCAGGAATTGAAACATCTGTAAGACCACTGCAATCATAAAAGGCTCGCATTCCAATTTTCTTCAAAGTATCCGTAAACACAACATCAACAAGATTACTGTAACCGGAAAAAGCATTATCACCTATGGAGGTTACACCTTTTTTTACGTAAACTGTTGCAATCGACTGAGCATAATCCTTCCAGCCTGCATCTGAAGCTGATGAAAAATCATACATCTCACCTGTACCCGAAATAGTAAGAAGCTGACGTTGCGCATTATATGTCCACCTAAGATTATCCCCGCAAACACCTGACGTTGATGCAGCCCCTACGCTGATAAGCAAAATCGATAAAAGAGTTAATATTAATAACAATATTGATATATGTTTCTTAAATTTTTTCATAAAATCCATCCACAAAAAATCAATTATATTTTTATTATACTGATTATTATACACTTATTTCAATGTATTTTCAACAATATCCTTTTTAAACTTAAAAAAGCATTCCATTGAGGAATGCTTTTTACCATCTGTTATGTACTTTTTCGTGAAAGCCTACAAGATTTTTAATTTCAAGAATTTCGCCGTTATCAAGCACGACTCTGCCTGTTAATTTACCAAAAAGCTTATCTGCAAATTGAGAAACAAACGGCAGTTTGAACTTAACCTTATCGTTAAAAAACGGTGTAAACTCCATTTTCCAGCGATTGTCGTTTGAGGTCATATACCACTTTTCCATAACGTTACCTGTTGGAATACCGAAATCTACAAGGTCAAGCTTATGACATTTACCGTCATAAAAAATCATATTTTCGCTGGCATTACGCGTATTACCAAAGCCATAGCCGATATTGTATCCAAAGGGCTTACCGTTAACCAAGCCTGAGCCGATACCCCAATACCACGTATTATCGTAGGTCCAGTTACCACGACCCCAATCAAGAATACCAAAATCCCTTGAAGAATCAAAGGTATATGTTTTTTCGCCTAATTTAACATAGCCTGAAGCAGGCATACACGGTATTTTTTGATTGTAATAAAAAGCTGATTTTTTCTCTTCCCAAGGTGTTGCAATAACCATAGTATCCATAGGCGGTTGCTCAAGATAAATATCGGCTACCAATTCCTCACGATACTTTGTTTTGTTATATTTACAATAAAAGTGTCTGCCTTTGTCATCACGGTCTATGTGATAATCGCAAAGTTTTGATTTATAAGCAATGTTACCTTCTTCACTTGTACGAGGAAGGTTAAGCTTACCCATAGGAAAAACTTTCGCTTCAAGATAAGGATACTTTTTGTTTTCTTCAAAATCAAATACTGCGCAGTTAACAAGACCCATATATCTGTTATCTGCAAAGGTAAAGGAAACTGCATATTTGCCTTCTGCGTTAATTATATGGTAATAATCCCATTCCTTTAATCGGATTTGCTCTTTTACCATCTGAGGGTCATAGTCAAAAACAAGTCTGTTTGCCCAACCCGGTTCCTTGAGCGAACCGTCTTCATTAAGCAACAAGCCTCTTCCTTTTATTTTATGATTCCTGTTAAGCAAGTCTTATATCCCCTTTTCATCATAAAGAAACACAGTTTCAAGAGCAATTTTAACACCTAAATCTATTGCCTGAGCAGAAAGATTATCTGCAGTATCAAGCCTTGTATGATAATACCTTGCAGGAGTAGGATCCATTGCAGTTAATGATGATGCAGGTATACCTGCCTGTGACATTGCTGCAGCATCTGTTGCGCCTAACTCAATTGCACCAATAGGAACCTCAACACCAACGTTTGCAGCAGCCTGTTGAATAAGCTTTGCAACACGATCATCGTTTTTCACAACACCGGTCATATCTTTATCATATATTTTAATAAACTCTTGTTCACGGATAGTATCAAAGCCTACAAAAACAGTTTCAACACCGTCTTCTTTAAGCATTTTTGCATTTGCCTTTGCAAAAGCCTTTGAGCCACGAAGTCCTGCTTCTTCACCGCCTGCACAAAGAACTGCCACCTCTGTATTTTCAAAACGGATGTTGTTATCACTTAAAAACTTTGCAACAGCTGTACTGATAAAGCAACCTGTAAGGTCATCGTTTGCACCCATAACAGGAAGCTTATAGTTTGAAAATTTAATTGCAGCAATAAGAACAGGAACAGTAATATACATTACCACTGCAAGAATTTTTAATACAAGGTTACCTTGTGAACTCCATACAACAGAGCCGACAGGTCCGCCAAAATAAACCATTGCATAAATATTTGCACCAAGACCCAAAAGAATACTTACAACTGCAGTAGCTATAATTGTTACAACTGCTTTTCTGCCACCTTTATAGGTATAAGTCCATTCAAAAGCAGAGTCTGTATGACCTGAAAGAATAATTCTTTTTTTAGTTTCACCTGATGCTTTTCTTACACCGTATACGTTACCGCTTGTTTTTTTGGAGAAAAAACAATCAAGAACAGGTTTGTAAAGAATAAATTCACCAACAACAAAAATCAAGGTTAATACTGTGCAGGCTAATGCTGCAATACTTACACCCAATGTAAACAAAACAGCATTAATTATGAGAAGTATTGAACCAATCGGTACCCACGCCATAAATGCTTTATCGCTGCATTTATACGCCTCACGCTTAACAGTATCGCACCATTTTTCCAAATCTGCCTGCATATATTCCTGAGCCTTTTGCTCTGCCTCACTACCCACAGGACGAGGACCGAAATTTTTGCAAACGTTTTTTATACTTTTAATTGCATAGTTAGTATATTCCCTTACTTTGACGTCAAAATTAGGAATACTTTCTGTTGATTTCATAAATTTACCTCTTTAATAAATTTTTAACATATTATACATCAATTATTTTTTTATATCAATACCCTTGTTCCATACTTAAAAGTCTGTTCACAATAAAGGCTTAAGATATTTACCTGTATAAGATTTTTTAACCTTTGCTACCTCTTCAGGTGTCCCCTGTGCTATTACATAACCGCCTGCATTACCTCCTTCAGGACCTAAATCAATAATATAATCGGCAGATTTTATAACATCAAGGTTATGCTCAATAACGACCACAGAGTTATTTGCATCTACAAGCTTATTAAGCACACCGATAAGCTTTTTAACATCATCTGTATGGAGCCCTGTTGTAGGCTCATCTAAAATATAAATTGTTTTGCCGGTTGAAACTTTTGATAATTCAGTTGCAAGCTTTACCCTCTGTGCTTCACCGCCGGAAAGTGTGGTTGCAGACTGACCGAGAGTGATATACCCAAGACCAACATCAAAAATTGTTTCAAGCTTTTTGCGGATTTTGGGAACATTTTCAAAGAAGCTTATTGATTCCTCCACAGTCATATTAAGCACGTCGCTGATGCTTTTACCCTTATACTTAACATCAAGGGTTTCTCTGTTATATCTTGCACCGCGACATACCTCACAAGGTACGTAAACATCTGATAAAAAGTTCATTTCTATTTTTATAATACCGTCACCCTCGCAAGCTTCACATCTTCCGCCTTTTACGTTAAAGCTGAATCTTCCCGCATTGTAGCCTCTTACCTGCGCCTCTTCAGTTGATGCAAAAATTTCTCTTATATCACCAAAAAGACCTGTATAAGTTGCAGGGTTTGAACGTGGTGTTCTGCCTATGGGGGCCTGGTCAATTGCAATTACTTTATCAACATATTCAAGCCCGTAAATCTTATCATACTTGCCTGCTTTTTTATGAGCCCTGTTCAATTTGGTTGCAAGAGTTTTATAAAGAATTTCATTTACAAGGGTACTCTTACCCGAGCCTGAAACACCGGTAACCGCCGTGAATAACCCAACCGGGAATCTTACACTTATATCCTTAAGGTTATTTTGTTTTGCTCCGGTAACTTCAATATATTCCTTGCCAACAGGTGTTCTCACTTCGGGAACATCTATTTTTTCACGTCCGCTCAAATATGCTCCTGTAAGACTGTCTTTGCTTTTAAGAATTTCATCATAGGTCCCTGCAAAAACAACATTTCCGCCATGAATACCCGCTCCCGGTCCGATATCGATAATAAAATCGGAAGCGCGCATTGTATCCTCGTCGTGTTCAACTACAAGCACCGTATTGCCTAAATCTCTTAAGTTTTTAAGAGTTTCTATTAGCTTGTCGTTGTCACGCTGATGAAGTCCTATGCTTGGTTCGTCAAGAATGTAAAGTACGCCCATAAGGCTTGAACCAATCTGCGTTGCAAGTCTTATTCTCTGTGCCTCACCCCCCGAAAGGGTTTCAGAGGCTCTTGCCAGTGTAAGATAATCAAGTCCCACATTAACAAGAAAGCCAAGTCTTGCATTTATTTCCTTGAAAGTCGGATCGTAGCCATG